>NZ_JAGPXJ010000139.1:0-12735 GCF_018070605.1 Streptomyces sp. B15 | reverse complement strand
CGCGAGGTGGGTCCGCTCCGCCACCGGTCCGGTGGGTACGGGGTCCGCGCCCGGGCTGTCGAACAGGCCGCCCATCGGGCCGCAGTCGGCGGGTGCGCTGTCGCCGACGCCGCGCGGGTCGAACCCGATGAGGTCATAGGCGCGCCGCACGCTCTGGGGGAGCTTCGCCCGCTTGGTGACGGCGTAGGGGAGGCCGGAGCCGCCCGGGCCGCCGGGGTTGACCAGCAGACTGCCGCGCCGCTCGGCCGGGGAGCCCGCGGCACGCACCCGTGAGACGGCTATCTCGATGTGCGGCCCGCCCGGGTGGGCCCAGTTGAGCGGCACGCTAAGCCGCGCGCATTCGACACGCTCCGGCGCCGGTGGGTCGGGCACGGAATCGGGGCAGGCCCCGAAGCGCAGGGCGGGCGGCGGGGCGGCGCGGGCGGGAGCGGTGGGCAGGGCGGTCGCGGTGAGTGCCGCCAGAGCGCACAGCAGAGCACGGCGGTGGACGCGTGCGGTCACGGAGTGTCTCCCAGTGGGCCCGTTGAGTACAGATGACAATGAAAATGATTACCGATAGCGTTGTTCTCCGTAAAGCCCGGTCCGCCTCCCGACGGAGGCGCCGTCGGGCTGCCTGATGTGGCGAACCGCACCGCACGAGACGGGACGAAAAGGGGACCTGTGGCTCATCTGTTGGTGGTCGAGAGCTGGGTCGGATCGATGAGCAGACTGCTGCCGCGGGCGATCCGCGAGGGCGGGCACGAGTTCACCTTTCTCACCCGCGACCTGCACCACTACCTGCGCGCGGCACCCGAGGGCACTGCGCATCCGCTGCTCGGCGCCCGCAACGTGATCACAGCGGACACCAACGACACCGAGGCCCTGCTGCCTCAGGTCGAGCGGCTGCAGGGGGTGTTCGGCTTCGACGGGGTGATCACTGCCTGCGACTACTACCTGTCCACGGTGGCGCGAATAGCCGGGCGCCTCGGTCTGCCCGCGGCGAGCCCCGAGGCGGTCCGGAACGCCTGCCGCAAGGACGCCACCCGCCGTGTCCTGGCCGATGCCGGGGTGCCCGGACCACGCTTCGCCGTACACGGTGAATGGGCCGGCATCGCACGGGCAGCGCAGGAGATCGGCTACCCGCTGGTGGTCAAGCCCGTCGACCTGTGCGCGGGCATGTATGTCCGGCTGGTGGAGGACGAAGAGCAACTGTCCTCCGCCGTACGGGCGATGGCCGACTTCCCGGTCAACGCGCGCGGGCAGCGGCGGCCACCCGAGGTGCTGCTCGAAGAACTCCTGGACGGCCCCGAGGTGAGTGTGGAGACCGTCTCGCACGCGGGCGCGGTCCATGTGGTGGGTGTGACCGACAAGAGCATCGGCGGAGCGCCCGCGTTCATCGAGACGGGCCATATGTTCCCCGCCGCGCTGTCGGCCGCGGACACCGAGGCCGCCGAGCAGACCGCACTCGGCGCGCTCAAGGCGCTCGGGCTGACCGACGGCACCGTGGCGCACACCGAGATCAAGCTCACCTCCGCCGGGCCGCGCGTGGTCGAGGTCAACCCCCGCCCGGCCGGTAACCGCATCACCGAACTCGTACGCCACATCACCGGCATCGACCTGGCCGCGGCCTTCGTGGACGTCTCCCTCGGCCGCGCACCCGATCTGCGGCGCACCGACACCGGGCTGCGCAGCGCCGCCATCGGCTTCCTCGTGGCGCAGACCCCCGGCACGCTCGAAGCGCTGGGAGGCGGCCACCTGTGCGACCTCCCGGAGGTTCTGGAGGTGCACCTCGCCGAGCCCGGCAAGCAGGTCAAGGCCGCGGGCAGCAACAACGAGTACCTGGGACACGTCATGGCGGGCGACACCGAGGGCACGGGCGCCCGCGAACGGGTCGAAGCCCTGCTCGACGGGGTGCGATCCGGGCTGGTGATCCGATGACTCCCGCCACCTCGGCTCCCATCCGTGTGACGACGTACGGCGAACTCGCAGCCCGGGCCCGCGCAGGCGAGCTCGGCCCGGAGCCGGCAGCGCAGCGGATCTCGGTTGCCTTCACCACGCGGCAGGCCGTACGGCACGACGGGCGCGGCACCGGCTACCGCAACGAGGTGCTCAGTCTGCGCCTCGCCGAGGCCGTCGGCTCGTGCGCGGTCGAGCCCAACACGCTGTCGGACAGCGCGGTCGACGACTGCGCCGGCGCCGACGTGGCCCGGCTCCTGGACCATCCGCTGCTTCCGGTGCGCGTAGCCGCACTCGACGCCTATCTGGCCCACATCTCCCCGCACACCCCGGGCAACGGGGCGCGGCCCGTGCCGCTGCCGGCCGGGACGTCGCTGGAGAAGTCCCGTGCCCGCGCGCGTGCGGTGGTCGAACTGCTCGATCTGCCACCGGGCGCGACCGTGCTGGTCGTCGGCGTCGTCAACTCCCTGCTGGAAGCCCTCCGTGCCCGCGAACTGGGCTACGTCCCATGCGACCTCAAGGGCGGGGTCACCGAGTGGAACGAGACCGTTGCCACCGACGCGCTGTCCGAGGCCGAACGGTGCGACGCGCTGCTCGTATCCGGAATGACGCTGGGCAACGGGACCTTCGAACCACTGCGACAGCACGCGTTGCGGCACGGCAAGCAGCTGGTGACGTTCGCCCAGACCGGCAGCGCCGTGCTGCCCCGCCTCCTGGACTCCGGGGTGAGCGCGGTGTGTGCGGAGCCCTACCCCTTCTTCTGGCTGGAAGGCGGCCCAGGCACCGTCTACCGCTACCGCGCCGACCGTCCGGGAGGCGCCCGTTGACCGCGACCGCCATACGCCCAGCCGCCCGCCCGGAACTGCTCACCCTGCTCGGCCGTACGCCACTGGCCCGCATCACCGCCGGTCTGCCGGAGCCGCACCCCGGTTTCTGGGCCAAACTCGAAGGGCTCGCCGCGGGCGGTATGAAGGCGCGGGCCGCCGTGTCCATGCTGCTCGGCGCCCGCGAGCGCGGCGAACTGCGGCCGGGGGCCGCGGTGGTGGAGTCCACCTCCGGCACCCTCGGCATCGGGCTCGCCTTCGCAGGCCAGGCTCTCGGCCACCCCGTCGTGCTGGTCGGGGACGGTGAGCTGGAGCCGTCCATGCGGCAGTTGCTGCGCGCCCACGGCGTACGGCTGGAGATCGTGGACCGTCCGGCCTCCCAGGGCGGCTGGCAGGCCGCACGCCTGGCCCGGCTGCGCGAGCTGCTCACCGAGCTGCCCGGCGCCTACTGGCCCGACCAGTACAACAACCCCGACAACAGCGCCGGTTACGCCTCCCTGGCCGCCGAACTCGCCTCCCAGCTCGACCACCTGGACATCCTGGTGTGCAGCGTCGGAACCGGCGGCCACAGCACCGGCATCATCGGCCCGCTGCGCCGTCACTGGCCCGCACTGCGGCTGATCGGTGTCGACTCCACCGGCTCCACGATCTTCGGCCAGCCGGCCCGGCCGCGGCTGATGCGCGGTCTGGGCAGCAGCATCCACCCGCGCAACGTCACCTACGGCGCGTTCGACGAGGTGCACTGGGTCGGCCCGGCCGAGGCCGTGGACAGCTGCCGCCACCTGGCCCGCGGCAGTTTCGTCAGCGGCGGCTGGAGCACCGGCGCCGCCGCCCGGGTCGCCGCCTGGGCGGCCCGCGTCCACCCCGGTGCCGTGGTCGCCACCGTCTTCCCCGACGGCCCGCACCGCTATCTGGGCACCGTCTACGACGACGACTTCGCCGCGGCCCACGGCCTCGCCCCGGCCACGGCGGCCACCCGACCCGTCCAGATCCCGCACCCGTACGCGGCCGAGGCCACCGGCTGGGTGCGGTGCACGCGCGTCACCGACCCGCTGACGGCCGTCCCCTCTTCGGAAAGGAACCCGTGAAGGCCAGCCGGCGCACCGTACGCCTCGGCCTCGCCGAGCCGCTGCGCATCTCCCGCTCCACCATGTCCGCCCGCGACGCCGTATGGCTGAGCATCGAACACGAGGGCACGACCGGCCACGGTGAGGCCGTCAGCAGCGTCTACTACGGCCTCGACGCCAAGACCCTGGAACGACTCGTCGCCATCGTCGCCGCTGACCTGGTCCGCTTCCCCGACCCCGAAAGCGCCCTGGACGCCCTGCGTGCGGGCGAGGCGATCGACGAGGGCACTCCCCCGGCCGTGACCGCCGCCGCCGAGGCCGCTCTCCTCGACCTCGTCGGCAAGCGCGCAGACAGTCCCGTGCACCGGCTCCTCGGCACGCCGGAAGCTCCGGTCGCGGCCACGGCCCGCACCATCGGCCTCACCTCCCACGCCCACGCGGCAGCGCAGGCCCGCTGTCTCGCGGCGAGCGGATTCGAGGTCGTCAAGGTGAAGGCGGGGTCCCCCGAGCCCGAGGACGATGTGGAGCGCACCCGCATCATCCGCGACGCCGCCCCCCGCGCCCGGCTGCTCCTGGACCCGAACGGCGCGGGGACCGTGGCACAGGCCGAAGCGCTGCTGCCCCGGTTCGCGCACCTCGGTGTCGAGGCGGTCGACCAGCCCCTGGCGCCCGGTCACCCGGAGGCCCTGGGCGCGTTGGCCGAACGCTCACCGCTGCCGATCATCGCCGACGAGGACGCCGTCGACCTGGAGGACGTGCGCCGTCTGGCCGGGCGCGTGCACGGCGTCAACGTCAAGCTCGCCAAGTGCGGCGGCGTGCACGCGGCCCTGCGTATCGCCGAGTTGATTCATGGCAGCGGCACCCGGCTGATGCTCGGCTGCCTGACCGCCAGCAGCCTCTCCCTCGCACCCGCTGTGCACCTCGCCGACCGCGCACGCTGGGTCGACCTGGACGGGCATCTGCTGCTGGCCCGCGACCCGTGGAGCGGCATCGGGGGCGAGGACGGCTTCGTACGGACAAGTGCCCTGCCGGGGCTGGGCGTCGAGCCGCGGGAGGTGCGCTGTGCAGACATGGCGTGAGATGCGCCGCTTTCCGCTCGCGGTCCAGCTCCTGCTGGTCAATCAGCTCGGCGTCAACACCGGCTTCTACCTCCTCATCCCCTACCTCGCCACCCACCTCACCGAGAACCTGGGCATGTCCGCCGCCGTCGTCGGCGTCGTCCTGGGCCTTCGCAACCTCAGCCAGCAGGGCCTGTTCATCATCGGCGGCTCCGCCTCCGACCGGCTCGGCGCGCGCGGCGTCATCATCGCCGGCTGTGCCCTGCGCACCCTCGGGTTCGCGCTCTTCGCGCTCGGCGACAACCTTCCCGTACTGCTCGCCGCCTCCATGCTCAGCGGCTTCGCCGGGGCGCTGTTCAATCCCGCCGTCCGCGCCTACATCGCCCAGGAGGCGGACGAGCGCAAGGCGGAAGCGTTCGCCCTGTTCAATGTGTTCGCCTCCACGGGAGCGCTGGTCGGCCCGCTGGTGGGCAGCGCGCTGCTGCTGGTGGATTTCCGCACCTCGGCGCTGACCGCCGCCGCGATCTTCGCGCTCCTCACCGTCGCCCAGGCTCTGGTCCTCCCCGCCCGGAAGGTGGAGCCGAACAAGGGCACCGTCCTCGCGGACTGGCGGGAGGTCCTCCGCAACCGGGCCTTCCTCGCCTTCGCGCTCGCCATGGTCGGCATGTTCACCCTGGAGAACCAGCTGTACCTGCTGCTGCCCCACGGAGCACGGCAGGCCACCGGCTGGAACGGCGCGGCGGGCCTGGTGTTCCTCATCGGCACCGTCGCCAATCTCGCGCTCCAACTGCGCATCACTCGCGGCCTCAAGGAGCGCGGCGACCGGGCCGGGTGGATCGCCGCGGGGCTGGGCCTCATGGCGCTGGCCTTCCTGCCGCCCGCCCTGGCCGCGGGCATGTCCGGTCCGGGTATGTCCGGCGGCCCGGACGGTGCGGCCGACGCGGCGCTGCGTGCTGTGCCCGTGCTGGCGGGAGCCCTGCTGCTGTATCTCGGTGTGATGGTGGTCCAGCCCTTTGTGATGGAGCTGATCCCCGGCTTCGGCCGCTGTGAGCTGACCGGCACCTACTTCGGGATCTTCTACGTCCTCTCGGGCATCGCCGCAGCCGTCGGCAACACCGTCGTCGGATGGGCCATGGACACCGGGGAGCGGAGCGGCGCGGGCTGGCTGCCGTGGCTGTGCTGCGCCCTGTTCGGACTCGCCTCCGCGCTCGGCGTGGCCTGGCTGCGCCGGCTGCGGTCACTGCCGGAGCCGTCGAAGCCTGCCGTACCCGTGAAGGCCTGAGACAGGAAGCCGATATGACCTCTGCGACGACCGGGAGTGCCCGCAACCTGCTCACGGACAGCCCTGAGCTGTACGAGGCGCGCTTCCCCGACCCCGGCCGGCTGCCCGCACGGTGGGCGGAGGACTGCCTTCGGCGGCACGGCGCGGGCCCGCGCGTCCTGGACATCGGCTGCGGTACCGGCCGGGACGCCGCCCACCTGCACGCCATCGGCCGCACGGTGACCGGCGCCGACATCTCCCCGGCAATGCTCGACCACGCCCGCACCCACCATCCGGGGCCCGCGTACGTTCGCGCGGACCTGCACGGATTCGAGCTGGGGCGGGCCGCCTTCGACGCGATCAGCTGCCTGGACAGCGCCATGCTGTACTGCCACACCAACGACCAGCTCGACGGCTTTCTGTCCTCCTGCCGCCGCGCGCTCGCACCAGGCGGATTGCTCGTCACGGAGATGCGCAACGGCGCGTACTTCCTCGGCCGTACCGACCTGCTGGACGCGCCCACCGTGAACGAGTTCACCTGGCAGGGCACCACCTACCGGTCCACCACCACTCTCACGGTGGACCGCACGGCCCAGCTCCTGCGCCGTTCACGTGTGTGGACCGCGGACGACGGAGCGGAGCCCGTCGAGCAGCGCTCCGCATGGCGGCTGCTCTTCCCGCAAGAACTGCGTCACGTGCTGGCCGCACTCGGCTTCGAGGTCCTGGAGCTCCACGACGGCCCGGGACCGCGCACCGAGCCGCCCTGGCAGGAAGGCCTGCTCCCCGGCAGCGCCACCGACGCCGACCGACTGCACCTCGTGGCCCGCGCGACCGGGCCCGCCCCCGCGTCCTGACGCTTCCTCTCTCCCCTCTCCCCCGCACGGCATTGTCCACTCCACCTGAGGAAAACGCATGCACGACGAATTCCCCCGGCAGCTCCCTTCCCAGGACCGCTTCCCCGGTCTGCGGCGCCGCGGCTTCCTCGCCGCCACGGGCGCCGCCTCACTCGGCGCGATCGCCCTCACCGGATGCGGCGGCCCCGACAGCAGCGACAGCAAGGGCGACGGCACACCGAAGCGCGGCGGACGGCTGCGTGCCGCGTTCGCGGGCGGCGGCGCCGGCGAAACCCTCGACCCTCATCTGTCCAACCTCTTCGCCGACGTCGCCCGCGCCAAGGCGCTGTTCGACAAGCTCGCCGACTACGGCCCCGACCTGTCGGCCCGGCCCCGGCTCGCCGAGAAGTGGGAGCCGAACAAGTCCCTGGACCGCTGGAAGGTCACCCTGCGCAAGGCCGCCTTCCACGACGGCAAGCCGGTCACCGCGAAGGACGTCCTCTACAGCTACCGCCGCATCACCGACCCCGACAAGGCGTTCCGGGCCAAGGCGTCCCTGGAGCCCGTCGACCTCGACGCCAGCCGCGCCACAGGTGAGCGCTCCATCGAATTCGTGCTCAAGCGCCCCACGGCCGAATTCCCCAACGTCCTGGCCGCGTTCGGCGCGTACATCGTGCCCGAGGACGCCTCCGACTTCGACAAGAAGCCCATCGGCTCCGGCCCCTTCCGGTTCGTCTCCTTCACCCCCGGCCGCTCCGCCGTCTTCCGCCGCAACGACGACTACTGGGACGGCGCCCCGCACCTGGAGGAGCTCGAGTTCGTCATCGCCAACGAGGAGTCGGCGCGCGTCAACGCCCTGCTCGGGGGGCAGGTCGAGTACGCGCACGAGCTCAACCCCACGACCGCGCGTGCCCACGAGAACAAGGGCCGGATCGATATCGTCCGGCTGCCCAACAGCGCCATGCAGGCGTTCTGTATGAAGACCGACAGAGCGCCCTTCGACGACAAGCGGGTGCGAGAGGCCTTCTTCCTCATCGCTGACCGCAAGGAACTCATCGACGGCGCGCTGTCCGGCGCCGGGGAGATCGGCAACGACCTGTTCGGCAAGGGCTACGAGTACTACGCAGACGCCCTCCGCCAGCGCGAACAGGACCTCGACAAGGCCCGCGCCCTGCTCAAGAAGGCCGACGCCGAACGCCTCAAGGTCACCCTCGACACCTCGGCCGTCGCCGCCGGATTCACCGAGGCCGCCAGCATCTTCCGCGACCAGGCCAGGAAGGCGGGCGTCACCATCGATGTCAAGAAAGGCAGCAAGGACTCCTACTGGAACGACATCCTCGACTCCGGCACCCTGTGCTGCTACCGCTCCGGCGCCATGCCCATCGAAACCCACATCTCCCAGCGCCTCCTCACCGACTCCACCACCAACGCCACCAAGTGGCGGCACAAGGACTTCGACGCCCTCTACCAGCAGGCGCAGTCCACCCGCGACACGACCGAACGCGCCGCTGTCTACGCGCGCATGCAGCGCCGCCTGTACTCCGAGGGCGGCTTCCTGGTCTGGGGCTTCGCCGACTGGATCATCGGCACTCTCCCCCGTGTGAAGGGGGTCGAGACCAAGGCCCCGGCCAACACCCTCGACTGGGCCCGCTTCGACAAGGTGTGGCTCGGGTGAGCGAAGTGCGCCCCTTCGTCGCCCGGCGGCTGCTCCTCGGTGCCGCTCAGACCGTCGCCGTTGTGCTGCTGGTCTTCGCGCTCACCGAGGCGCTGCCGGGTGACGCCGCTGTGGCCCTGGCCGGCGACCAGCCCGACCCGGCCCGCGTCGCCGCCATCCGGGAGGCCATGAATCTGGATCAGCCCGCATGGCAGCGGCTGGCCGACTGGGCGGCCGGGCTGCCGCACGGCGACCTCGGTACGTCACTCGTCTCCGGCCGCCCGGTCAGCCGGTACATCGCCGACGGCTTCGCCCCCACCCTGCTGCTGGCCGTGCTCACCGTGGCGCTGCTGGTCCCGATCGGCTTCGGGCTCGGCGTGCTGGCGGCACGCCACGAGGGCCGGCTCACCGACCGGCTGATCAGCTCGGTGACGCTGACCGTGTACGCCGTTCCCGAATTCGCCCTCGGGGTACTGCTGGTGACCGTCCTGGCGATCCAGCTGCGCTGGCTGCCGCCGACCGCGGTCGGCTACGGCGCCGACCTGCTCGGCCACCCGGCCGCCCTCGTCCTGCCCGTCCTCGTCCTGCTCGCCCGGCCCGTGTGCTCCCTGGTCCGGCTGGTGCGTGCCGGCATGATCGACGCTCTCGCCTCTCCCTATGTCGCCCAGGCACGCCGCTACGGAGTCCCCCGCGCACGGCTGCGCTACGCCCACGCGCTCCCCAACGCCCTCGCCCCGGCCGCCCAGCAACTCGCGCGCACCGTCGACTGGCTGCTGTCCGGCGTCATCGTGGTGGAGGCCCTGTTCGTGATCCCCGGACTCGGCACCGTGCTGCTGAACGCCATTGCCGAACGCGACGTCCCCGTTGTCCAGGGCCTCGCCGTGGTGTTCGGTGTCCTGACGGTCCTACTCAACCTCGGCGCCGATCTGGTGGCGCTGCGCCTCGCGCCCCGGACGGGGGTGGCCGCGTGAAGCAGCTGCGCGCCGGCCGCTTCGCACTCGGCCTCACCCTCATCGCCGTGCCCCTCGCCCTCGCCCTGCTCGGACCGGTGTTCGCGGGCGAGCCGGGCCCGCGGGCCGCGTCCTTCACCCTGGGCGACGGCCACTGGCTGGGCACCGACTTCGTCGGCCGCGACACCTGGCAGCAGGTGCTGCACGGCGGCCGGCCTGTCGTGCTGACGGCACTGGCGGCGACCGCCCTCGCCTACCTCGTGGCACTGCCCGTCGGGCTGGCCAGCGCGCTCACCCATCGCCGCTGGCTGGAGGAGCTGCTGATGCGGCCCCTGGACGTGCTGCTGGCCGTCCCCTCGCTGCTGCTGATCCTGCTGGCGGCCACGGTTTTCTCCCTCGGTGCCTTCGGTCTCGCCATGCTGGTCGCCCTGGTCAATGTGCCCGACGCGGCCCGCCTCGTACGTGCTGCCGCCGCGGAGGCCGCCGCCCGGCCCGCGGTCGAGGCGCTGCGGATGCAGGGGGAAACGTGGTGGCGGATGGCCTTCGGCTATGTCGGCCGCTCCATGCTGCGCCCCCTGGCGGCCGACGCCGGTACCCGGCTGACCGGGGTGCTGTATCTGGTCGCCACGGCCGCGTTCCTCGGCGTCGGTGTGGCACCCGACGCGGCCAACTGGGCGGTCATGGTCGACCGCAACCGCACCGGCCTGTTCGTCCAGCCCTGGGCGGTGGTCGTCCCGGCCCTGCTGATCGTCGGTCTGACGATGGGCGCCAACCTCCTCTGCGACGCCGCGCTGGACAAGGGCGGAAGACGAAGGACCCTCCCCCGCGCAACCGGGTCCGAGACCGGAGAGGGACCCGTGCGGCGCCGGACAGAGAAGGAAGCACGTCCATGAACCACACCTACGGCACACCTGTGGATCCCGTGGCGGAGATCCGCGAGCTGCGCGTCGAGATCGGCGGCAGGGCGATCGTCGACGGCGTCAGCCTCAAGGCCCTCCCCGGCAAGGTCACGGCCCTGGTCGGCGCCTCGGGCAGCGGCAAGACCACCACCGGCCTCGCCCTGCTGGGCGAGTACCCGCCGGGCGCCCGCGTCAGCGGCGACGTGCGGCTGACGGCCCACGGCCTGGCCGGCTACATCCCCCAGCACCCCGCGTCCGTCCTCAACCCCGCCCGCCGTATCGCCGCCCTCCTCACCGACATCGCCCGCCCCCAGGTACGCCAGCTGCCCCGCGGCAAGCGCCGCGCGGCGGCCCGCGAACGCGTCCTGCACGCCCTGGCCGAGGCGCAACTCCCCGCCGCCGAAGCCCTGCTGCGGCGCTATCCCCACCAGCTCTCCGGCGGCCAGCAGCAGCGCGTCGTCCTCGCCCAGGCCCTGCTGCTCGGCGCGCGCGTCATCGTCGCCGACGAACCCACCACCGGCCAGGA
This sequence comes from Streptomyces sp. B15, assembly GCF_018070605.1. Taxonomy (NCBI): domain Bacteria; kingdom Bacillati; phylum Actinomycetota; class Actinomycetes; order Kitasatosporales; family Streptomycetaceae; genus Streptomyces; species Streptomyces sp. B15. Next base: position 1,728 of record NZ_JAGPXJ010000139.1, on the reverse strand, counting down.
CGCACTGGCCAAGAGGCGCATCGTCGACCACCTCGCGGCCGTCGCGGCCCGCGGCATCGCCGTCGTCCTGCTCAGCCACGACCTCGACGTCGTACGGGCCCTCGCCGACGAGATCCACGTCATGCGCGCGGGGCGGGTCGTCGAATCGGGTCCCGCAGCACGCGTATGGCTCGCGCCCCGGCACGAATGGACCCGCGAGCTGCTCAGCGACCAGCCCCGACGCAGCGAACCGGACGGCCCGGCCGGCACCGGACAACCCGTGCTACGGGTACGCGATCTCACAGCCCGCCACCGCGACGGCGACCGCCGAGCGGCCGAGGTTCTGCACACTCCCGAACTCGATCTGTACCCGGGCGAGTGCCTGGCCGTCGTCGGCCGCTCCGGCAGCGGAAAGACCACACTCGGCCGCTGCCTCGCCGGACTCCACCGCGACCACGACGGGCGGATCCTCCTCGACAACACCCCGCTGCCGCGCAGCCTGCGCAACCGCTCCCGCAGCCAACTCGCAGCCGTCCAATACGTCTTCCAGGATGTGCGCGCCGCCTTCGACGGGCACCGGCCCGTGCTGCACCAGGTGGCCCGCACCGCGACGCGGCTGCACGGCACCGACGAACGCGCCGCCGTCACCGAGGCCCTGACCACCCTCAACAGCCTCGGCCTCCCGGAGGATCTGGTGCGCGGACGCCCCGGCCGGCTGTCCGGCGGCGAACTCCAGCGCGCCGCCCTCGCCCGCGCGCTCCTCGCCCGGCCCCGCGTGCTGATCTGCGACGAGATCACCTCCGGCCTGGACGCCGTCACCCGCCGCGACATTCTGGGCACCGTCACCTCGCTGCTCCACGACCGCGGCAATCTGTCCCTGGTACTGATCACCCACGACCTGGACACCGCGGCCCTCGCCCACCGCATCGCCGTCTTCGACGCCGGTGAACTCGTCGAGCAAGGCCCCGCCCGGTCCGTCCTGACGGAGCCGAGCCACCCCTTCACGATCTCGCTGCTGGAGACCACGGCACGCCTGGAGGCGGGGGTCGCCGAGTAGGAACGAGACGGTGGAGTCGTGGAACCCGGCGCCCACCCGACGCGAGACAGCCGGTAGCTGCCCGCCCGGCTACGGCGGTGAAGCCACTTCCGGGTGGCTCCACCGCCGCCGTGACGGAAGCCAACGCCCCCGCTCCACCGGCGACGACTTGGCGGCCGGCCCGGACCGAGCCCGACGTGCTCGATGACCCCGGACGCCAGCACGGCCGCCGCCGGCTCCACCCCTGATCGGCTTGCGTGGAACTCGCCGAACGAGCGAGGCACCCCTGCCGCTGCGGCCCTGCTGGACAGGTGCATGATGAAGCAGACCTGAAAGGGAAGGGGTGGGGATGGCGCACTGGACGGTGGAGAAGCAGGTGGCGACTCCTGCGGCGCCGGAGCGTGTCGGCGGCGCAGGCTGGACGGCCGCGTGGCTGACAGGAGCCGTGGCTCTGTCGGCGGAGGGCGCGCTCGCGCTGGTCGTCTACTTCCTGGCAGGCTTGCGGGATGAGCACTATTTCGCCACCGGCATCTCGGCCTACGTCGGGTATCTCCTCGCGGCCGTGCTCGCCGTGGTCATGCTCGGCCTGGCGGGGTCGATCGGCTCGGCGGCGGCCGTCCTGCCGGTCGTGCAGCTGTCGCGTTGGTCGGCCCGCAGGACCGGGCGGGCGGAGACGATCCGCGGGTACCTGGCTGCTTGCGGGGCGTTCGCGA
>NZ_JAGPXJ010000138.1:0-12860 GCF_018070605.1 Streptomyces sp. B15 | reverse complement strand
AGTTGGCCCCGAACGTACTGGCGGGGGCCGCCATTGATTCCGCCGGCCCCTCGCCGTCGTGGCGCGCCGCCATCGGGGCGGAAAGGGGTCCGGGGGCTCCGCCCCCGGACCCCCGGCTGCGCTCGCTCATCCGCGCCCCGGCAGGGGCGCGGCACAACACACTCGCAGTCCGCGATGCGCAGCAAGGGGCACCCCTGACCGGCCCCCGACAGCACAACCTCCGCACCGCAAGGAGACCCCGTGTCATTGAAGGCCCCGCCGTCCCCGGCCAGCAGGAGCCGGGGACGTGGCGGGCAACCCGTCCGGCCGGTCCGCCGCACACGAGGCGGACTGGCCCGGCTCGGCCCGCTTCCCTGGATCGCCCCGGTGGTCCTGCTCATTCTCGCTGTCGTCGTCTGGCCCGTCATCGAGCTGGTCAGGACCTCGTTCCTGAACATCAGCATCGCGGGGATCGTGCGGGGCTCGGCCGGCACCGACAAGTACAAGAAACTCCTCGACGAGACCGACTTCGGGCACGTCATCCTCTGGACCGTGCTGTGGACGGTCGTGGTCGTCGGCGTGACGATGATCGTCTCGCTGGGCCTGGCCCAGCTGTTCAACCAGCGCTTTCCGGGCCGCCGCGTCACGCGCTGGGCCCTGATCGCGCCCTGGGCCGCCTCGGTGCTGATGACGGCCATCGGCTTCAAGTGGATGCTCGACCGCACGGCCGGCGTCCTCAACACCGTGATGATCGACCTGGGCCTCATCGACGACTCCAAGGACTGGCTGGGCTCTGCGGGCACCGCCTGGCCCTGGATGATGTTCGTGGCGGTCTTCGTCTCGCTGCCTTTCACCACCTACACCCTGCTGGCCGGGCTCCAGACGATCCCGGCGGACGTCTACGAGGCCGCCCGGATCGATGGTGCGGGGGCCTGGCAGACCTATCGGGGGATCACGCTGCCGCTGCTGCGGCCGGCCTTCCTGGTGGGTGTGGTCATCAACCTGATCAACGTCTTCAACTCGTTCCCGATCATCTGGGCGATGACACAGGGCGGCCCGGGCAGCGACACCGCGACGACCACGGTGTTCATGTACAAGCTCAAGGAGACCGACATCGGCGAGTCCGCGGCCATGTCGGTGGTCAACTTCCTGATGGTCGTCGTGCTCGTGCTGATCTTCCTGAAGGTCAGCCGGTGGAACGAGGAGGACTGATGGCGACCGCAACACAGACCGCCGGACCCGAACCGGTCGAGGAGGGGACCGCCCGGCGCGCCCCGCGCCCGGCGCGGCCCAAGCGCACCTTCCGGCCGCGCACCCTGGTGATCACCGCGGTCGCCTGGCTGCTCGCGGCGCTCTTCCTCGCGCCGTACCTGGAGATGATCGTCACCGCGCTGCGGCCGGCGGAAGAGCTGCGGGACCGCACCTATCTGCCGGACAAGCTGCACTGGTCCAACTTCATCGACGTGTGGAAGGAGTCCTCGCTCGGGGACAACCTCCAGGTGACGCTGCTGATCTCGGGCGGTGCCACGCTGCTGGTGCTGCTGGTCTCGCTCCCGGCGGCCTACTACACGGCCCGGATGCGGTTCAAGGGACGCAAGTGGTTCCTGCTGCTGGTGCTGGTCACCCAGATGTTCCAGCCGACGGCACTGCTGGTGGGTCTCTACCGGGAGTTCCATCAGCTGGACATGCTCAACTCGGTCTGGACCCTGATCCTCACCAACGCCGCGTTCAACCTCGCCTTCGCCGTCTGGATCCTGACCGCCTACATCGGTTCGATCCCGCCGGAGCTGGAGGAGGCGGCGATGGTGGACGGCACCAGCCGCTTCGGGGCGATGATCAAGGTGACGCTGCCACTGGCGCTGCCCGGTGTCGTCACCGCGGTGATCTTCACCTTCATCACGTCCTGGAACGAGTTCGTGATGGGGCTGACGCTCTCCACCGAGCCGGACAAACAGCCGCTGACGGTCGGGATCAACAACTTCATCGGTGCCTACACGGTGCAGTGGAACTACCTGTTCGCCGCGTCGGTCGTCGCGATCGTGCCGGTGATCATCCTGTTCGCCTTCATCGAACGGCACGTGGTCTCCGGCCTGACGGCAGGCTCCGTGAAGTGATCCGCGGCGGCGGGAAGCGGGTACGCACCCGAGCGCACCCGCCGCTGCTCCCGGGTCCCCGGCCGCGGCCGGGGACCCGGCGTTTTCCCCCGCTCAGCTCCGTATGATGAGCCGCAAATGAGCACCAGCCGCTCCCAGCCGAGCTCAAGGGCTTGACGGGAAGAACCGCTGGGGCTCTTCTTAGGGTTCAGTTGTTGGAGACAAACGGGGAGTGAACAGTGGTGGAGACTCCGGGGTCGCAGTCCTCGCTGCACCGGGCGAACCTCGAGCGCGTCGTGCGGGCCGTCCGGATGGCGGGCTCGCTGACCCAGGCCGAGATCGCCCGCACCACCGGGCTGTCGGCCGCGACTGTCTCCAACATCGTCCGTGAACTCAAGGACGCCGGGACCGTGGAGGTCACCCCCACCTCCTCCGGCGGGCGCCGGGCCCGCGCCGTCTCGTTGAGCGCGGACGCCGGGATCGTCGTCGGTGTCGACTTCGGCCACTCCCATCTGCGCGTCGCCGTGGGCAACCTGGCGCACACGGTGCTGGCCGAGGAGGCCGAGCCCATCGATGTGGACGCCTCGGCCGACCAGGGCTTCGACCGCGCCGAGCAGCTGGTGCGGCGGCTGGTGGGGGAGAGCGGCGTCAGCCCGGCGAAGGTCATCGGCATCGGCCTCGGGGTGCCGGGCCCCATCGACATGGAGACCGGTGTGCTCGGCTCCACCGCCATCCTGCCGGGCTGGGTGGGCACCAATCCGCGCGACGAGCTCGCCGCCAGGATGGGCGTGCCGGTCTACGTCGACAACGACGCCAACCTCGGCGCCCTCGGCGAGCAGGTTTGGGGGGCCGGCCACGGCGCCCATGACCTGGCGTACATCAAGGTCGCCAGCGGCGTCGGCGCCGGACTGGTGATCAACGGCCGGATCTACCGCGGCCCGGGCGGCACCGCCGGGGAGATCGGCCACATCACGCTGGACGAGTCGGGCCCGGTCTGCCGCTGCGGCAACCGCGGCTGCCTGGAGACGTTCACCGCGGCCCGCTATGTGCTGCCCCTGCTGCACTCCAGCCATGGAACGGATCTGACCATGGCCCGGGTGGTGCGGCTGGCGGCCGAGGGCGATCCGGGCTGCCGGCGGGTCGTCGCCGACATCGGCCGGCACATCGGCAGCGGTGTCGCCAGCCTCTGCAACCTCCTCAACCCCTCGCGGGTCGTCCTCGGCGGCGACCTCGCCGAGGCCGGGGACCTGGTGCTGGGTCCGGTACGGGACTCGGTGGCGCGCTACGCCATTCCGAGCGCGGCCCGCCAGTTGAAGGTCCTGCCCGGCGAACTCGACAGCCGGGCCGAGGTGTTGGGCGCCCTGGCGCTGGTCCTCAACGAGATGGGCGACACCACCTTGGTGGACGCCGCCGCGTCGAGCGTCGCGTAGCCCCGCCGGCGGCAGCCCGCCGTTGCGGGGTCGGCAGCCGTTTGCCGGGTACGGCGCCGTCGTGGCTTGTGGAGGCACCCCCTGCTCGAAGAGCTCGGGGGAGCAGTTCCCCGCGCCCCTTCGGGGTGTCATGGGTTTCTGTCTTCAACGGATGGCATCGTTGTCATCTCGTTAAGTATTTGCTTATTGACCGCTGAGTCACCGGCGAGTTGACTTCCGGCTACCTCGGCCGCAACGCCGCGGCCCCGTCAGGGAGGTCTCTCAATGCACGCAGCGCTGCGCGGCATCGTCCTCGGCACCGTCACACTCTCACTCGCCCTCACCACGGCCGCCTGTGGCAGTGCCGACCAGGCGGACGGCAAGGACAGCGACAAGTCCAAGAAAGGGCCGCTGACCATCGGGCTGCTGCTGCCCGAGAACCAGACGGCGCGCTACGAGCGCTTCGACAAGCCGCTGATGGTCAAGAAGATCAAACAGCTGGCGGGCAAGGACACCAAGGTCCTCTACGCCAACGCCAAGCAGGACGCCAACCTTCAGCAGCAGCAGGTCGACACGATGATCGCCAAGAAGGTCGACGCGCTGATCGTCGACGCGGTGGACGCCAAGTCGATCTCCAGCTCGGTCAAGAAGGCCGACGACAGCGACATCCCCGTGGTCGCCTACGACCGCCTCGCCGAGGGCCCCATCAAGGCCTACACCTCCGTCGACAACCCGCGGGTCGGCCGGATCCAGGCCAAGTCCCTCCTCGACGAGCTCGGCGACAAGGCCGACAAGGGCAAGATCGTCATGATGAACGGCTCCGTCACCGATCCCAACGCCAAGATGTACAAGGAGGGCGCCCACTCCGTCCTCGACGGCAAGGTGAAGATCGGCAAGGAGTACGACACCAAGGAGTGGAAGCCGGAGAACGCCAACGAGAACATGAAGGGCGCCATCTCCTCCCTCGGCAAGAAGAACATCGTGGGCGTCTACTCCGCCAACGACGGGATGGCGGGCGGCATCATCACCGCGCTGAAGCGGGCCGGCTTCGACAAGGACGAGCTGCCCCCGGTCACCGGCCAGGACGCCGAGCTCAACGCGGTCCAGCGGATTCTGGCGGGCGAGCAGTTCATGAGCGTCTACAAGCCGTACGTCCCCGAGACCTCCGCCGCCGCCGAGTTCGCCGTCGCGCTGGCCCGGGGCGAGTCGCTGGACAAGATCGCCACCTCCAAGACGGACAGCGAGTCCACCAAGGACATCCCGACGAAGATCGTCACGCCGCTGCCGCTGGTCAAGGACGACATCAAGAAGTACGTCGGCAAGTCCGGCTTCTTCACGGCCAAGGAGATCTGCACCGCCGACTTCAAGAAGGCATGCGCCGAGGCGGGCATCAAGTAGACCCCGGCAGCCGGTCGGCACCCCCACCGCTTCGGCGGTCGGGGGGTGACGGCCCAGGGGTATAAGGAGTGATTCACGTGTCCGCTTCGCCCGTGCTGGCGTTGCGCGGAATCTCCAAGCGGTTCGGCGCCGTCCAAGCGCTCACGGACGTCGAGCTGGAGATCCACCCCGGTGAGGTCGTCGCGCTCGTCGGCGACAACGGTGCGGGGAAGTCCACCCTGGTCAAGGCCATCGCGGGCGTCGCCCCGGCCGACGAGGGCACCGTGGAGTGGGACGGCAGACCCGTCCGTATCGAGCGGCCGCACGACGCCCAGGAACTGGGCATCGCGACCGTCTACCAGGACCTCGCGCTGTGCGACAACCTCGATGTCGTCGGCAACCTCTTCCTCGGTAACGAGATCAAGACCCGCGCCGTGCTGAACGAGGTGGAGATGGAGCGCCGCGCCCGGGAGCTGCTGTCCACCCTCTCCATCCGGATCCCCAGCGTCCGCGTCCCGGTCGCCTCGCTCTCCGGCGGGCAGCGGCAGACCGTCGCCATCGCCCGCTCGCTGCTGGGCGACCCCCGTGTCGTCATCCTCGACGAGCCCACGGCGGCGCTCGGCGTCGAGCAGACCGCGCAGGTGCTCGACCTGGTCGAGCGGCTCCGGGAGCGGGAGCTGGGAGTGCTGCTGATCAGCCACAACATGGCGGACGTACGAGCCGTCAGCGACCGGGTCGCGGTGCTGCGCCTCGGTCGCAACAACGGGACCTACACGGTGAGCGAGACCACCCAGGAGGAGATCGTCTCCGCGATCACCGGGGCGACCGACAACGTCGTCACCCGCCGTAACGCCCGTACCGCGGACAACGCCCGTACCGCAGACAACGCGCCCACGACGGAGGTGCACAAGTGACCACCGGCACCCCCACCGACGGCACACCGGCCGACGGCACCCCCGTGGACGTCACCAAGGCGGACACCGGTGAGGCGGACGCCGCGCAGGCCCCGGGCGCGGCGGAGAACCAGTCGGCGGCCCCGGGCGCGTCCGTCGCCACCCTCGACCCCCGGCTGCTGGTCCGCCGGCGCGGCTTCGCCGGCTATCTGGAGGACCTGCTGCGCCGGCTGCGCACCGGTGAGCTGGGCTCCATTCCGGTCATCGTCGGTCTGCTGGTCATCGGCGCGGTCTTCCAGCTGCAGGACTCCGCGTTCCTGAGCGCCAACAACCTCAGCAACCTGTTCGTGCAGAGCGCGGGCACCGGGCTGATCGCGGTCGGCATCGTCTTCGTGCTGATCCTCGGCGAGATCGACCTGTCGGTCGGCTCGGTCAGCGGTATGTCGGCCGCCGTGCTGGCCGTCCTCAACATCAACCACGGCATGAACGAGACGCTGGCGGTGCTGCTGGCCGTCCTCACCGGAATGGCGGCCGGTGCGATCCACGGCTTCTTCTTCGCCAGGATCGGCGTCCCGGCCTTCGTGGTCACCCTGGCGGGCCTGCTGGGCTGGAACGGTCTGATGCTCCAGATCCTCGGCCCCAGCGGCACCATCAACCTCGACGACGACGGGCTGGTGGCGCATCTCACCAACTACTACTTCTCCGACAAGGCCGCGGCCATGGGCCTGGCCACCTTCTGTGTGCTGGCCTTCCTCGGCTTCTCGCTGCTGGACCAGCGCCGGCGCAAGGCCGCCGACGTCCCCAGCCGTCCGCTCAGCGAGATCCTGCTGCGTACAGCGGTACTGGCGGTACCCGCCTATGTCGCGGCCGCGGTCTTCAACTCCTACAAGGGGCTGCCGCTGGCGGTGGTGATCTTCCTCGGTGTGGTCGTCCTCGGCGACTTCGTGCTGCGCCGTACGAGCTACGGCCGCCAGGTCTTCGCCGTCGGCGGGAGCAGCGAGGCCGCCGGGCGGGCGGGGATCAACGTGCCGATGGTGCGGATCACCGTCTACGCCATCGCCGGAACGATGGCGGCGGTCGGCGGGCTGTTCTTCGCGTCACAGATCAACGCGGCCAACCAGTCGTCCGGCGCCGGCAGCCTGCTGATGAACTGCATCGCGGCAGCCGTCATCGGCGGCACCAGCCTCTTCGGCGGTCGCGGCAAGACCTGGTCGGCGCTGCTGGGCGCGCTGGTCATCCAGTCCATCAACTCCGGAATGGCCCTGCTGGGCACCGGTTCGGCGCTCCGCGACATGATCACCGGCGCGGTGCTGCTGGCGGCGGTCGTGATCGACTCGGTCTCGCGCCGGACACAGAAGACGGCCGGGCGGGCTTGACCATTTCCGATTTCCGGCCACTTTTCCTGGCCCGGCATCGATCGGCGAAAGGCCCCTGACCAGGGAATCCCTTGTGTCGAACGTATGCACTAGCTCGGTGGAGGCCTGCCGAAATGCGAGGGGCACTCCGGGAAATCCTCCCGGAGTGCCCCTCGCATTCGGCCGGGTACCGCCGGTAGGGACCGGCATTCGTGTGAGTGAGATGCCACCGTCCGGTGAATCCGGACGGGGGCGGAACATTAGACTCGACGGATCGGAAGCGGCACGGTCCGACAACGACGGCTCGACAGCGTTCGATCACGCTTGACGCAAGGAGGTACGGGTGGCGTTGCTGACCCGCATCAGGGGACCACGCGATCTGGACCGGCTCACCCCGGAGCAGCTCGACGAGCTGGCCGGGGAGATCCGCACCTTCCTGGTCGAAGCGGTCTCCAAGACCGGCGGCCATCTGGGCCCCAACCTCGGTGTGGTCGAGCTGACCATCGCCCTGCACCGGGTCTTCGACTCACCCGCGGACAAGGTGCTCTTCGACACCGGGCACCAGTCCTATGTGCACAAGCTGCTGACCGGGCGGCAGGATTTCTCCAAGCTGCGGGCCAAAGGCGGCTTGTCGGGGTACCCCTCGCGGGACGAGTCGGAGCACGACGTCATCGAGAACTCGCACGCTTCCACGGTGCTGGGCTGGGCGGACGGTCTGGCCAAGGCGAACGAGGTGCGGGGCCGGGACGACCATGTGGTGGCGGTCATCGGTGACGGCGCGCTGACCGGCGGAATGGCCTGGGAGGCGCTGAACAACATCGCCGCGGCCAAGGACCGTCCGCTGGTGATCGTCGTCAACGACAACGAACGCTCCTACTCGCCCACCATCGGCGGCCTGGCCAACCACCTGGCCACCCTGCGCACCACCGACGGCTACGAGCGCTTCCTGGCCCGGGGCAAGGACGTCCTCAACCGCACCCCCGTCGTCGGCAAGCCCCTCTACGAGACGCTGCACGGCGCCAAGAAGGGGCTCAAGGACTTCATCGCCCCGCAGGGCATGTTCGAGGACCTGGGCCTGAAGTACGTGGGTCCCATCGACGGGCACGACATCGCGGCTGTGGAGTCGGCGCTGCAGCGCGCCAAGCGGTTCGGCGGTCCGGTGCTGGTGCACTGTCTGACCGAGAAGGGCCGTGGCTACCAGCCCGCGCGGCAGGACGAGGCCGACCAGTTCCACGCCGTCGGCGTCATCCACCCCGACACCGGACTGCCCGTCAAGTCCTCCGGCGCCGATTGGACTTCCGTCTTCAGCGACGAGATGGTCAAGCTCGGCCGCGAGCGGGAGGACATCGTCGCCATCACGGCGGCCATGATGCGTCCCGTCGGACTCCACGCCTTCGCACAGGAGTTCCCCGACCGGGTCTACGACGTGGGCATCGCCGAGCAGCACGGCGCGGTCTCCGCCGCCGGACTCGCCACCGGTGGGCTGCACCCGGTCTTCGCCGTCTACGCCACCTTCCTCAACCGCGCCTTCGACCAGCTGCTGATGGACGTGGCGCTGCACAGGTGCGGGGTGACGTTCGTACTCGACCGGGCCGGGGTCACCGGCTCGGACGGCGCCTCGCACAACGGCATGTGGGACATGTCCGTCCTCCAGTGCGTACCCGGCCTGCGGCTGGCCGCGCCCCGCGACGCCGACCAGGTGCGCGCCCAGCTGCGCGAGGCCGTCGAGGTGGAGGACGCGCCGACCGTGGTGCGGTACTCCAAGGGCGCCGTCGGCCCGGCCGTCCCCGCGGTGCGCCGGGTGGGCGGCATGGACGTACTGCGTGAGCCCGCCACCGGGGCGGCTGCCGATGTGCTGGTGGTGTCGGTCGGGGCGCTTGCCCCGATGTGCCTGGAGGTCGCCGACCTGCTCGACAAGCAGGGCATCACCGCGACCGTGGTGGATCCGCGCTGGGTCAAGCCCGTCGACGAGTCGCTGTCGCCGCTGGCCGAGCAGCACCGGGTCGTCGTGACCGTCGAGGACAACAGCCGCGCGGGCGGTGTCGGCTCGGCCGTGGCGCAGGCGCTGCGGGACGCGGGCGTCGATGTGCCGCTGCGGGACTTCGGCATCCCCGAGCGCTTCTTGGACCACGGGTCCCGGAAGGAGATCATGGCGGAGATCGGGCTCACCGCGCCGGACATCGCCCGTCAGGTGACGGGGCTCGTCGCCAAACTGGACGGGCGCTTCGACGCGGAGCGGGCCGAGGTGGCCCGCGACTAGCCGCTTTGCGGGGTGCCTCCTCTGCCCCTGTGCGTGGAGGGGGTGCCCCGGCCCGAGGCCGGCGGGCCGCGGGCAGTTGCTGGTCGCTCGCGCGGTCCCCCGAGGCGCTTGGGGGAGCAGGGTGGCCAAGCGCAGCCCCCCCGTGTCAGGTGCCGCTAAATTGGGGGGATGCCGTCGTCCCCAACCGCGGAACGCCACACCACCGCTGCGAGCGCCAAGGAGCCCGCAGTCGACTGGACGCGGCTCGTCGTCGTCCTCACCGCCCTCACGGTCCTCACCCGACTGCCGTCCTTCGCGCGTACGCCGTGGAACCCCGACGAGGGCTATCTGGCCACTCAGGCGCGCCAGCTGGCGGACGGCGGGGTGCTCTACGACACCGTCGTCGACCGCAAACCGCCCTTCGTGCCCCTGCTCTACCGCGGTGCGTTCGCGGTCTTCGGCGACGACTCGCTGTGGCCGCTGCGGGTGGTGGCCATCGTCGCCGTGCTGGTGGGCGCGGTCCTGGCCGCCTCCATCGCGGCCCGCCGCTGGGGTGAGCGAGCGGCCTGGACGGCGGGTGTCTGCTACGTCTTCCTGACGGTCGGCCTCAAGCCGGAGGACACCCAGGCGGCGACGTTCGAGGTCTTCATGCTCCCGTGGACCGTGGCGGCCATCTGGTACGCCGAGCGGGCCCGCTGGCTGGGCGCTGGTCTGGCGGTGGCCGGAGCGGTGCTCTCGAAGCAGACCGGTGGTGCCGTGCTGCTGCCGGTCCTGGTTCTGCTGTGGCAGTCCCGCGCGGGTTGGGCGGCCTTCGTCCGGGTCAGCGCCGCGGCGGCGCTCCCCGTGGTGAGCGCCGCTTTCGCTTTCGACCCCGGCCGGTTCCTGTACTGGATAGCGACCGGCTCCGGCTCCTATCTGTCCGCCGACGGCGCCGGGATCAAGCCGCTGCTGCGCGCGCTCGCCGGTGTCGGCCTGCTGACGCTCGCCGCCCTCCCGCTCGTCGTCGCCCTCGTCCGCGTCGTCCGCTCCCGCGCCGCCGGGCCACCCGGCACCCGCGCCCCGCTCAGCGGCACCGCGGATCTGTGGGTGTGGTTCGCCGCCTCGCTCGGCGCCGCCACCGTCGGCTTCCAGTTCTTCGGGCACTACTTCCTCCAGCTCGTTCCGCCGCTCGCGCTGCTGGGCGCCGCGGCGCTGCACGAGCTCACCGCCAGGGCCGCCACCGCGGCGCTCGCCGCCACGGCGCTCGTGGCCTGCGGGTACGTCGGCTGGGGCTTCACCGACAGCCGTGCCGAGGTCGACCACGCGCGACGGCTGGCCGACACCGTGCGCTCCTACACCGACCGCAAGGACCGGGTGCTGCTGTGGGGCATGCACCCCGAGGGGTACTGGCTGTCCCAGCGCTCTCCCGCCTCCCGCTATCTGACCGCCGGGTTCCTCACCAACTTCAGCGGCGGCCGGGGTGAGGCACGGGTGGGGGAGCGGTACGCGATGGAGGGTGCCTGGCCGCACTTCGAACGCGAGCTGCGGCGGCGCCCGCCCGAGCTGATCGTCGACGACTCGCGCGGCAAGCGGTACGGCGTCCAGCAGATTCCCACGCTGCGTCGGCATCTGGCCCGCCACTACGAGAAGGTGGCCACCATCGACGGCTCGTCGTTCTATCTGCGTAACAGCCCGAAGATCCGCTCCTCCCGCGCCGGCCACGCGCCTCCGGCCCGCTGACCGCCTTCCACCCTCGCGGCCCGCGGCTGCTCCCGGCTGCCCCCGACTGTCCAGTTGCCGCTCCCCCGGTGATCGACTGTTGTTTCCCTGCGCCGGTTAGGTTCGCCGCCCCGCGTGCGTCACGCCGGCATACGCGGGACAGTCGCACGGCGCAGGGCACGGGGAGGACAGCTTGTCGTTCGAGCAGGAGTGGGCCGGGCTCAAAGCCGCGTACGCGCCCGAGTCGACGGCGCATATGCGGCTCGCCGGGGCCGATGTGCCCGGGGGCGGCGGTGGCGGCACCGGACGCGGCCCGGCCGGGAAGAAGCGGCTCCAGGTGACCGACCATGTGCTGCGGGAGCGCGCGGGCCGCGCCGAGACCGTACGGGGGCAGTTCCTCAAGGCGGACGACGAGGTCATGCGCGAGACCGGGCAGATCGGCGGCGGCCTCAAGGGGTTCCGTACCGAATCGGCCCTCGCCACCTTCCAGGAGCGGTGGCGCGACCAGATGTCCTACGTCAAGCAGCAGTTCACCGGCACGGCGTCCGCGCTGCGCATCGCGGCGGGGGCGTTCACCACCGAGGACCACCGGCGGAAGAAGGAGATCGACGACGCGGCGGGCGGGAAGCCCGGCCACACTCCGCCCGCGGGTGGCCGTCCGTGAGCGACACGCTCACCTACACCGACGTACGGCACGCCGACCTCACCCCGCTGGACGAGGCCGTCGGCAAGTGGAAGAACGCCCCCGGCACGTTCCAGCAGGTCGCCACCAACTTCGGTACCGAGGTCGTCAAAGGGCTGGCGAACTCCGACTTCGAGGGCGAGACGGCCGAGGCGGCGTGGCGGAAGTTCCGGGCGGTCAAGGCGCAGTTGCTGGCCGCGCAGGAGGAGTCCCGGCGGATGCACACAGTGCTCTCCCAGGCCCTGGAGAAGTTCCGTACCGCGCAGAAGGCGCTCAAGACCATCGAGGAGGAGCTCGAAGGCCATGAGCATCTGCGACTGGACAAGAGCGACGGCTCGGTCGAGCTGAAGCTCACGGACGAGGAGGAGAAGGCCCGCACCGCCTACGCCAAGGCCTACCGCGAGGTCATCGCCGGGTACCGGGACCGCACCCGCGCCGCCGTCGACCTCGCCGACCAGGCCGACCGGGATCTCGCCCAGGCACTGACCACCGACGTCAACGGCACCGCACGCGGCTTCAACGACCACGCGTACGACAGCCTCAAGGCCGCCCGCGAGCACTCCGCGCGGGACCTCAGGGAAGCGCTGCACCTGGCGCGGACCAAGAACGGCGAACTGACCTCCGACCAGTTGGAGCGGCTCACCGCGCTGATCGCCCGGCACGGCCGGGACCCGCAGTTCGCCGGGCGGTTCGCCACCGAACTCGGCGCCGAGCGGACGCTGCAGCTCTGGTACAACGCCACCCACCCGCACCATCCCGATCACCCGGACACGAAGATCGACGAGAAGGCGTGGTGGAAGTCGGCCCGGACGCTGCAGGAGTCCTTGAGCACCACGCTGGCCACCGCCTCGCACTCCGACTCACCGGCGATGCGGCAGTGGCAGCAGGACATCATCGCGCTGGGCGACAAGCGGCTGGAGAGCAGCGGCGGCAGGACGCACCCCTTCGGCTTCCAGCTGATGAGCAACCTGATGCACTCGGGCACGTACGACAGCGGCTTTCTGAACCGCTACGGCGACCGGCTCGTGGCCTGGGACAAGGAACTCAACACCCGCGACAACTACGCCTACTGGGCCAACAGCGCCGACACCGACAACCTCGACCCCGGCGGCGAGCCGGGCGACAGCGGGCACGT
>NZ_JAGPXJ010000137.1:0-12948 GCF_018070605.1 Streptomyces sp. B15 | reverse complement strand
GCGAGCAGCGTGGGGCCGAGCCAGAACCCGTCCGGACCGCCGGCCGCGCTGACCCGGCGGCCGTCCACGACCCGACTCGCACCGTCCTGCTCGGCCCGGTCGATGTAGGAGGCGACCCGGTCGCGGTGCGCCGCGGTCACCAGCGGCCCCATGTCGCAGCTCCGGGTGCCGTCGCCGGTCCTGATGCCCCGGGCCCGCTCAGCGATCTTCTCGACGAGTTCGTCGGCGACGGCGCCGACCGCCACCACGGCCGAGATGGCCATGCAGCGCTCGCCCGCAGACCCGAATCCGGCGTTGACCATGGCGTCCGCCGCCAGGTCCAGGTCGGCGTCGGGCAGGACGACGGCGTGGTTCTTCGCCCCGCCGAGGGCCTGGACCCGCTTGCCGTTGGCGGTTCCCGTGGCGTACACGTACTGGGCGATCGGGGTGGAGCCGACAAAGCTGACGGCCTTGACGGAGCGGTGGGACAGCAGCTCGTCGACCGCGACCTTGTCGCCCTGCAGCACATTGAAGACACCGGCGGGCAGCCCCGCCTCGGCCCACAGCTCGGCCAGCCACAGCGCGGCCGACGGGTCCTTCTCGCTCGGCTTGAGCACCACGGTGTTGCCCGCCGCGATGGCTATGGGGAAGAACCACATGGGCACCATCGCCGGGAAGTTGAACGGTGCGATGATGCCCACCACTCCCAGCGGCTGCCGGGCCGAGTGCACATCCACCTCGGTCGAGGCGTTCTCGCTGAAGCCGCCCTTGAGCAGGTGCGGAATGCCGCAGGCGAACTCCACGACCTCCTGGCCGCGGGTGACCTCGCCCAACGCGTCCGACAAAACCTTGCCGTGCTCGTTCGTGATGATCTCGGCGAGCTCGTCCTTGCGCTGGTTGAGCAGTTCGCGGAAGCGGAAGACGATCGCGACGCGCTTGGCAAGTGAGGTGTCACGCCAGGCCGGGAAGGCGGTCGCGGCCGCCTCGATCACCGTGCGGGAGTCCGCCGCGTCGGCAAGCGCCACCTCGCGCGTCACCGCACCGGTCGCCGGGTTGGTCACCTCGGCAACCCGTCCGCCGTTGCCGGGGAACGCCTTGTTGTCGACCCAATGGCCGACACGTGTCAGATCGCTGGTTGCCACGGCTTCCTCACCCTCGCTCGATCACTCACAGCAGGCAGGCCGCGGCCCGGTGCGGGCCCGCTGCCTGTTCAGAGGCTGCCAGAACCCTCACCGACGTTCTGTACACCTGGACAGGAAATTATTTACGATGCGTAAATGCAGCCGACCATTCGGGAGATCCTCCAGCTGTCCGCCATGGACGCGGGCCGACCGCAGATCGTCGGTGGCCACGCGCACCTGGACCGGCCGGTCCGCTGGGTGCACATCAGTGACCTCACCGACCTCACCGACCTGCTGGAGGGTGGGGAGCTGGTCCTGACCACCGGGCTCCCCCTGGCCGACGGTGCACAGCGGACCAGGACCTATCTGACCAGGCTGGCCGCGCAGGATGTGGCGGGTCTCGTCGTCGAGCTGGGCACCCACCTCGACGCCGTGCCCGAGCAGCTGGGGACCCTCGCCGACTCCCTCTCCCTGCCGGTGGTGGCACTGGCCCGAAGGACCCGGTTCATCGAGGTCACCCAGCAGGTGCACCGGCTGATCGTGGCCGACCAGTACGAAGAGGTCGAGTTCGCCCGCACCACCCACGAAGTGTTCACCTCGCTCAACCTCGCCCGGGCCTCCACCACGGACATCGTCACGCGGGCGGCGCAGACCCTGGGCGCCCCCCTCGTCCTGGAGGACGTCAGCAGGCATGTGCTGGCCTTTTGCGCCCTGGACACCCCGACCGCGACCCTGCTGCACCAGTGGGCCGAACGCTCCCGCCTCCACGACACGGCGGACGCCTCCACCACCGGCCCCACCTGGTCCTCCGTCCCGGTGGGCGTCGGCTCCGAGCGGTGGGGCCGCCTCGTACTGCCCGCCGGGACAGCGGACACCTCCCGCGCCCGCATGGTGCTGGAACGGGCCGCACAGTCGCTGCAACTGCACCGGATGATCCAGCAGGAACGCGACGCCCTCGTGGTCCAGGCACTCGGCGGTCTGCTCGACGACCTGCTCAGCGGCCGGGTCGGCGAGGAGACCGAGGCCATGGCACGGGCGACCGCGCTGGGGCTCACCCCCAGCAGCCGTTACGCGCCGCTGTCCGTCCGCGTGCAGCAACGTCCCGGCACCGACGCACTGACCCAGGGCGAGGCCGACCGGCGGCTGCTGGCCGCCGTCCGCCAGGCCGTGGCCGCCGCCGGAGAGAGCGCGCTCGCCTCCATCCGCCGTGCGGGAACGGTCTCAGCGGTCATCTCATGCGCGTCGAAGGGCCCCGAGCAGACCCTCGGCGCCGTCAGCACCGGGCTGCGCGAGCGGTTGACCGGCCGGAGCGGTACCGACGGCTGGGCCGCCGGTACCGCGCCCGCCTCCTCCAGCCTCGTCGGGGCCGCCCAGGGCCTCGCCGAGGCGGAGCACGTCGCCGAGGTCGGCCTGACCATGCCGGAGACCGACCGCCTCTACCGCTCGACCGACGTGCGGCTGCGCGGACTGGTCGCCCTACTCCGCGACGACCACCGCCTCCAGGCGTTCGCCGAGACCGAGCTGGGTCGCCTGCTCGACCACGACGCGCGCACCGGCGAGGACCTGCTCGGCCTCCTGCGCACCCATCTCGACTGCTCCGGCTCCAAGACACACACCGCCCGCCTCACCGGGCTGAGCCGGCCCACCCTCTACAGCCGGCTGCGCAGCATCGAGAAGATCCTGGGCGTCCCCCTCGACAGCGCCGAGTCACGCACCTCGCTGCACACCGCGCTGATGGTCGTCGACGCACGCTGACGGTCCCCGACGCACGCTCAGGACCCCGGCCGCCAGGACCTCCTCGTCCAAGGGGAGATCAACCACGCGCGCGCTGCCGGGAGTCGGGGTGACACGGGTGCAGGCAGTTGTGTTCACAGGGGTACGGTCACGGTCCTCCCGGAGGCCGGGAGGGCGGCCCGGTCGACGGGCACGGTCCGACTGCCGTGCCGCGTCGACCGGGCGCCCTGGGTGGGGCGTACCGAGTCGGTCCGCCGGGGCTACTCGGCGACGACTCCGGTGATCTCGTTCGGCTTCTCCTCGAAGGCGCCGGTGGCCTTCTTCTTCCCGGAGTCCAGGTCGACCGCGTAGAGCTTCTTGTGCTCGGGGTCGGTGACGAAGGCCGTCTTCTCGCGTACGAAGATCTCCGGGCGGGCCTGCTGCCAGTCCAAGGGCTCGCGCCACTCCTCGACGACGGGAATGGTCCTGCTCACCTTCCCCTTCTCGGGGTCGATGACGTGGATCTTCCCGTCCGTGCCCAGCACCAGCGCCTCCCCCTCGGGGCCGCGGGCCAGGGACCTGAAGCTGTAGCTGGTGCCCAGGTCGACCAGCTTCAGTTTGCCCGTCTCGGTGTTGATCAGGGAGACCTTCTCGGGGCGTTCGAGTTCGGCCTCCCGGTCCTGCTTGTAGTCGCCGAGCACGACGGAGGACTTCTCGGAGCCCTTCTGGTTTCCGATCCTTCCGTACTCGGTGGGGCTGTCGATCTTGGTGATCTTCCCGTCCTTGTAGAGGAGGACGCCGTCCTCGCAGCCGATGACCACCGCCTCGTCCTTGGCGGTCGCCTCGCCGTGCACCTCGGGGCACTTCTCGTTGCGGGTGATCTCCTTGCGCTTCTCGTCGAGGACGACGATGCCCTTGCGCTTCTTCGCGGTGCCCAGCGTGGTGACGAGTTCGCCGTTCTCCAACTCGACGGCGACACCGTGGTGCGGGGAGGGCGAGGTGTAGGTGTCGACCCTCGGCTTCTTCTTTCCGAGTTCGGCCGGGTCGAAGATCCGCACCTCGCCGGTGCCGTCGGTGAACAGCACCGTCTTCCCGGCGTGCTGCACCACGTGGCCGGGCTCGGCGCCCTTGAACTCCGTCTCCGTCAGCTGCTGCCGGGCCGCGTCCAGCACCCGGAAGCCCTCCGAGGTGGACACCATGACGTGCTTGTCGTCCCCTGCGGGATTCACCCGGTTGTATCCCTCGAGCGGTACGTCCTTGACCACCTTGAGGGACTTCCCGTCGAGCACGTACAGCCCGCCGTCGTGCGTGACGACGAGAGGGTCCTCGACCGCCGCGGCGGACTGCTTGTCCCCACTCTTCGCGGACGACCTGGTGTCCGTGTCCTCCGCGCCGCACGCCGTCATGACGACGGAGGTGAAAAGGAGCGCGGAGAAGGTCGCCGCTCTGCGGAGGCGCGCACTGCTGCTCATGATTGTTCTTCCTTTCCTCGTCCACCGCCGCTCACGAGCCGCGGACAGACGTATGGGTGTGCTCGTGGGGCTAGGACTTCGCGAGTCCGCGCACTATCGACTTGGTGTTGGCGCGCATCATCTGCAGATAGGTGGCGGCGCCCTTCCCCTCTTCCGTGAGGGACTCGGAGAACAGCGGGATCACGGCCACCTCGACATCGCTCTCCTTCTTGAGCGCCCGCGCCAGCCGGTCGGGTTGCGAGGAGTCGGCGAAGATCGCCTTGACTCCGGCCTTCTCGATGGTCGTGGTGAGCGCTTCCATGTCCGCGGCGCTGGGAGAGGCGAGAGTGGTGCCGCTGGGTATCACGGTGCCGACGACCTGGAAGTCGAACCGGCGGGCCAGATATCCGAACACATGGTGGTTGGTCACCAACTTGCGGCGGCTCTTCGGGATCGTCTCGAAGCGCTGCTCCATCCATGTGCCGAGCTGCCCGATCTGCTTCCCGTACGCGGTGGCCTGCTCCTTGACGGCGCTCTTGTCGACCCCGTCGACATGTTCGGCCACCGCGTCACCGATGAGCCGGACCGCGGTGCGTACGCGGGAGGGGTCGGTCCAGAAGTGCGGGTCGGGCCGCCCGGCCGTCTTGTCCGTCCGATAGCTGAGGGGGTGCACCCTCCGGGCGACACCGAGCGTGGGTACCCCGGCTTCCTTGGCCGCCTCCACATGGCGCAGTACGTTCTCCTCCAGGCCCAGGCCGTTGTAGACCACCAGGTCGGCGCTCTCGATCTGGGCTGCCTCGGCGGCTGAGACACCGAAGGAGTGCGGGTCGGCGTTGGGTTTCATCAGCACCTTCACCTCGGCCCCGTCGCCGACGACCTCACGCGTGATGTCGCCCAGGATGTTGGTGGTGACCACCACGGTGGGGCGCCCGTCCTCGGTGGCGAGGCATCCCGTCAAACCGGCGAGCATCGCGCAGACGAGCAGGAGGACACCGGCTGCCGTACCGCGTCTGTTGGAGCGCCCGGCTCCTGTGTCGGCCTTCAACGTCCCGTCTCCACCATCTCGGCGGGCGCGAAGTCCAGGGAGAAGGAACGGGCCTTGCGCAGATCGTCGTTGTAGTCGATCTCATAGACCTTCTCGGCCGCCACGTCATTGATGTAGGCACGGGCGGCGTCGACCTCGATGACCGAGCGGGAGGCGTCCTTCGCATCCGGCGACCCGGCGAGGATCTTCTTACGGGCGATCTCCTTGCCGTCCGAGATCTCGTACGCCCTCAACGTCCCCGAGCGGTCCAGCACCAGTAGCGGGGTGCCCTCTCCCGCGCTGTTGACGGCTGCCACCGGTGCGGTCTCGATCTTCTTCCATTCGCGCTCGGCCACATCCAGGACCCATACGGCGTCGTCTCCCGCCCTCGCGGTCAGCGTGGTGCCGAGGGAGCGGCTGCGGAAGGATTCGGGGCGCTCGTCGTCCGCCACCTTCCTGCCGAAGGGGATCCTCTCGGCATGGGGCTCGCCCTTCTTCTCCGTCACGAACAGCGCGCCGTCGGCGCACCCGAAGACGACACCGGTCCGCGTCACTGCGGCACCGCGCAGCTCGGGGCATTTCTCGCCGAGGGTGGTCTTCTTCTTGCCCTTCCGGTCGCGCACTTCGACGACGGTGTCCCCGCCGAGGCCGGCCGCGGGAACCAGTACGTCCTCCTCGAAGGGGACCGCGGGGCCCGGTTCGACGTCGTCGAGGGTCGCGGTCGGCTTGATGCGGCCCTTCTCCATCCGGCCGTGGTCGACAAGCCGGGCCGTACCGTCGGCGAGGGTGAAGGCCGTCAGCCACCTGCTGCTGTAGACGTCTTCGACCTTCTTCCCCCGCACCGTGCCCAGGCCGCGCGCCTCGGCACGGTAGTAGTGCAGATGGTCTCCGTGGTCGACCATCCACGCCCCGCTGTCGAAGACCTCGGAGCCGCTGCCCGAGTTGGCGTAGGCGAACCGGCCGTCGGTGACCAGTTCCGCGCCCTTGCGGGCCCGGCCCAGCGGTTCGGTCTTCCCCTTGACGAGGTCGAGCAGCGTGAGAGTGCCGCTTCCGCGGTCCGCCAACACGAGGCGGGACTGCTGCTCGGCGGCCTCTTCGGCGCCGGCTATGTACCCGTGGGGTTTCGACGACGCGGGGTTCTTCGCGCTGTCTCCCCCCTCCTTCCCCTTGTCGTCGCCGCTGCCGCCGCAGCCCGCCAGCAGCAGTCCGAGACAGAGGACCGCGGCGGAGGCCGGCACGGCCTTCTTCCGGTTCCAGATCATGATGAGTGCTCGTGTTCCCTTCGTTCTTCGTCTGTGGGGGTGGGCTGCGCGTACTCCGCTCGGCGGTTCCGGACCCGGGAAACGAACACGGAGAGGAAGAACAGCAGGACGGCGACCGCGGCGATCGTCGCTCCGGCAGCCGTACCGAGGTGCCAGGAGACCAGGAGTCCGGCGAAGGTCGCGGCCACTCCGAACAGCGCCGCACCGCCCATCACCGTCGGGATGCGTCGCGACCACGGCAGCGCGGCGGCCGGTGGGGCGATCAGCAGTCCGAAGACCAGCAGCGTGCCGACGACGTGGAACGACGTGACGATGGCCAGCGTGACGAGCCCGAGCAGGGCCGCGTGTGCCAGCCGGGGGCGCAGTCCGAGGGTGTGGGCCTTCCGCTCGTCGAAGGCGAGGGCCAGGAAGGAGCGGTATCCCAGAGCGGACACGAGTACGGCCACGCACAGCGCCACGGCGAGGTTGACCAGGTCCTGGTCCCGTACCGCGAGCACATCGCCGAACAGGAATCCGGTGAGGTCCACCGCGAAGGACTGCGACCGGGAGACGATGATCACGCCCAGCGAGAGCATGCCCACGAACAGCAGGCCGATCCCGGTGTCCTGGGAGAGCCGGGGGGAACGCCCGAGGGCGGTCACCCCGCAGGCCATCACCCCGGCGCTCACCGCGGCGCCGACCAGCAGATTGCCGCCGTAGAGCGAGGCGACGGCGACGCCGGGAAGCATGCCGTGCGCCATGGCGTCACCGAGAAAGGTCATACCGCGCAGCACGACCCATGTGCCGGCGGTGGCGCAGATCAGGGACACCAGGATCCCACTCCACAGGGCCCGCTGGACAAAGGCCACTTCGAACGGGCCGGTCAACCACTCCATGACCGGGAGCCTATAATGAAAATGATTGTCATAACAACAAGGGGAGGACATGCCACAGCCCAGGCCGTACGAGGTCACGCTGCACGACGCCGCCGCCGGATACCCCCGGCGTCCGGTGCTGCGCCAACTCACCGCATCCATCCCCGGCTCCGCGACGACCGCCGTCGTCGGACCGAACGGCTCGGGGAAATCCACGCTCCTGAGCGTCCTGGCCGGGGTACGCCCCCTCACCTCCGGCTCCCTCGACAGGAGCCGCACCTCCCGCCCCTGCTTCGTCGTCCAGCGCAGCGCGGTCTCCGACACCCTTCCGCTCACCGTCCGGGAAACCGTGACGATGGGACGCTGGGCGCATCGCGGTGCCTGGCGGCGGCTCACCGCCCGGGACCGCTCCGTCGTGCGCGACAGCATGGACCGGCTCGGCATCCTCGACCTGGCCGAGCGGCAGCTGGGTGAACTGTCGGGCGGTCAGCGGCAGCGCGCGCTCGTCGCCCAGGGGCTCGCCCAGGAGGCCGGCCTCTTCCTGCTGGACGAACCGACGACCGGCCTGGACATGGCGGCGCGGGAGAGCATCTCCACCGTGCTCGGGGCCGCCGCGGCCGAGGGGGTGACCGTGGTCCAGGCCACGCACGACCTCAACGCCGCCCGGGAGTCCGACCACTGCCTGCTGCTCCAGGACGGACGGCTCGTCGAGGAGGGAAGGCCCCGGGACGTCCTCACCGACGGCGCGCTGCGCCGCGTCTGGGACTTCCCGGAAGCACAGTGACCCGCCCTCCCGGCGAGATCCTGCTGAGCGTGGTGTCGGGCAACTGCCCCGAAGCGCACGGCGCTCTGGTGGACGGAGTGCTGGACGCCTCACCGGACGCCCTGGTCCTCTCCGTCTCGCTGCAGAACGGGCCCGACACGTATCCGGTCGTCCAACGCCTCTCGCGGAGCGCCGACCCGCGTATGCGGGACGCCGCGTACCACGGTGTGGCCGGCGCCCCGGCCGTGGTCCTACGTCAGGATCTGCTCTCCATCGGGCGCGCCACGCACCGCCCGTCCGTCGTCGTACTGGCGCTGCCCGAGGAGCTCGACACACTGCCGCTCCTGCTGGAGCTGTGGCGCGACCAGCTCGGGGCCGGGTCGCTCGGCGACCACTACACCCCGGGCCCCGTGCTGGCCGGCATCGATCCGACCTCCTTCCTGGCGGACATCGGCTGCGTCCACCGCACGGTGCGCCGGTGGAACGGCTGGACGGCCGGCGCCCCCGTGACACGGGCCGAGGCCGCGGCAGCGCAGGTGGAGACGGCGGACACCGTCGTGCTGCACTCCCCCGCCGGCACCCGGACCGGGCTCGCGTCGGGAGTGGCCTCGTTGGTCCAGCTGCTCAACAGCCGCGCCCAGGTGGTGGCCCAGGACGGTGAAGCACCGACTCGGCTCCCCGCTGCCGCGCTGCGGCCGATCTCCTACGACCCCCAGGAGGCGTGGCGGGCCCGGCTGGACCCGGTGACGGTGCCGCACATGCCGCACGACACCGCTCACGGTGTGGGGTCCGTGCTGTGGCGGGCCCGGCACCCGGTGCACCCCGGACGGCTGGCCGACGCCCTGGCCGTCGTACTGCTCGGAGTCGTACGCGGCCATGGGCACCTGTGGCTGGCCAACCGGCCCGACTCCGTGGTGACCTGGCGTTCGGCCGGGGCGCATCTTCAGCTGTGGGAGGCGGGCCCGTGGCTGGAGGCGGAGGCTCCGCAACTGTGGCAGACCGCCTCCGCGCAGCGGCGCACGCTCGCCTCCTGGTACTGGGACGACTACTTCGGCGAGCGCCGGAACGAGATCACCTTGACCGGGGTCGACCTGGACGCCGCCCGGATCCGCGAGGCCCTGGACGCGGCCCTGCTGAGCTACGAGGAGCTGGCACAGGGGCGGGACCGGTGGCTCGGCCTCGCGGATCCGTTCTTCACCGGCGACGACTCGTAGGGGCCGACACCAATGGCCCCTGGCCGCCCGCCGCTCAGTGGGCTTCGGGCCGCTCCAGTGCCGCCTTCGGCAGCCGTTCGGCGAGCGGCGCCGGGAGCCACCAGGCACGGCGGCCGAGCAGCTGCATCACTGCGGGCACGATCAGGCAGCGGATGACCAGGGCGTCCAACAAGATCGCCACCGCGAGGCCCAGCCCGAACTGCTGCAGCATGCGGTTGGGGCTGAGGATGAACGCGGCGAACACCACGATCATGATGGCCGCGGCCGCCGTGATCACCTTGCCGGTGGCGGCAAGGCCCTCGCGGACCGCGTGGCCGTGGTCCCGGGTACGTTCCCACTCCTCATGGATGCGAGAGATCAGGAAGACCTCGTAGTCCATGGAGAGTCCGAAGACGATGGCGAAGATCATCACTGGGATGAACGCCTCGACCGGCCCCGGCTGCACCCCGAACCAGTCCTCCTGGAAGACCGGCGTGATCACGCCCAGTGCCGCGGAGATGCTCAGCAGATTCAGCACGGCTGCCTTGAGGGGGATCAGGACCGAACGGAAGACCACCATCAGCAGCAGCACCGACATCCCCACGACGATGGCGACGAAGAGCGGCATCCGTTCCGCGACGCTGTCGGCGAAGTCCTGCGTGGCGGCGGTGGAACCCCCGACCAGGAGGTCCGCACCGGTTTCCCGCTCCAGCGGGGGCAGCACGTCCTCCCGCAGCCGGTGCACCAGATCGGTGGTGCCCTCGTCCTGCGGCGCGGTCTCCGGGAAGACCAGGACCGTGGCCACTTCGCCGTCCTCGGAGGGCAGCGCGGGACTGGTCGCGGCGACGCCGCCGGCCTTGCCCAGGGCGGCGCGCACGGACTCGCCCGCGGCCCGGTCGCCCTTCGCCACGACGATCAGCGGACCGTTGAATCCTGGACCGAAGCCCTCCGCGAGCAGGTCGTAGGCCTGCCGACTCGTGGTGCTCGGCGCGTCGTTGCCGGCGTCCGCGAAGCCGAGGCGCATCCCCAGCGCCGGAGCCGACAGCGCCAGCAGGGCGATGAGCGCGGCGAGCAGGGCGGGCAGCGGGCGCCGTTGCACCGCGAGGGCCAGCTGCCGCCAGCGGTCCCCTTCCTCCTTGCCCTTGGCCGCGGCCTTCTCGGCGCGCTTGAGCACATTGCGTCGGATACGCCCGCCGAAGAGCGCGAGCAGGGCGGGCAGCAGGATCAGCGAGGCCGCCATGGTGACCAGGACCGTCAGCGCCACGGCCAGGGCGACGCCCTGCAGCGAGCCGAGGCCGAGCGCCACCAGCCCGAGCAGCGCGATGATCACGGTGCAGCCGGCGAAGAAGACCGTGCGGCCCGCCGCGTCCAGGGCGAGCCGGGCCGCCGCGGCGGGATCCGCGCCGTGGGTGAGTTCGTGGCGGTAGCGGTAGAAGATCAGCAGCGCGTAGTCGACCCCGACCCCGAGTCCGACCAGCATCATGATCGGCGGGGTGAAGTCGGCGACGGTGAACACATGGGAGGCCAGGGAGATCAGCCCGATCGCCCCGCCCACCGCGAACAGCGCGGTGACCAGCGGCAGTGCCGCCGCCACCAGCGAACCGAAGAGCAGCACGAGGACGACGAGCGCGGCGAGCATGCCCGCGCCCTCCGCGGAGCCACCCCCTTCCTCCTCGGCGCCGCGCACGGCCTCGCCGCCGAGTTCGACGCGCAGGCCGCCCTCGGCCGCCTCCTGCGCGGTGTCGATGATCCTGGTGACGTCGGCCTCGGGCACGCTCTGCGCCTTGTCGTCGAGCGTCACCGTGGCGTAGCCGATCGTGCCGTCCTCGGAGACGGCCGAGGCGTCGGCGTAGGGGCTGCGCACCTCGGCGACGCTGGGAAGCTCGCGCACCTGGTCGAGCATGCGGGGGACGGCCGGCTCGCGCTCCTCGATGCCCCGCGGGTCCTTGAGGACGATCTGGACGCTGTCGCCCGCCTGCAGCGAACCGTGCTGCTTCATCAGGTCGGTCGCGGCCTGTGATTCGGTGCCCGGCAGCGAGAAGTCGTTGCGGTAGCTGCTGCCCGCAGCCTGGGAGCCGGCCGTGATCGCGGCCACCACCAGCACCCACAGCAGTACGGCACCCCAGCGGTGGCGCTGGGACCAGGCGGCCAGCCGGCCGAAGAAGCCCGTGGGAGCGTCCGGACGGGACTCGGGGGAAGCGGTCGCGGACGCGGCGGAGTCTCCGCTCGCGGTCCTGCCTCGGCGATCGGACATGTCAGCGGCCCCCGTTCCGGCGCGGCGTACGGCCGGCGGCCCGGCGCATGCCGATCGCCGCTCCCCCGAGCGCGCACAGCACCGGGACGGCGATGAATGCGGCCAGCAGTGCTCCGGTGCCCTCCACATCGAGGGTGCGGTCGAGGACGAAGGCGCAGAAGGCGCCCGCGGTCTCGGTCAGCAGAAAGCCCGTGGCTCCGCCGACCAGGAGACCGAGCAGGGCGGGTGCGGCCTTGGCTGGTATGGACGGTGTACTCATGCCGGGAGCGTGCCGGGCCGGCCGGGTCGCCCGCGTCGGCCTCCGGCTGACACCCGCGCTACCCCGGTGGTCGCGGCTCGGCCGAGCCCACGTACCCCGGTGGTTGCCGGATGGCGGGCCCGGTCCGCCGGGGGCGGCGGGTCATTCCGTCAGCCAGCCGGGGCTGACCATTCCGGTCTCGTACGCCAGGACGACCAGTTGGGAACGGTCGCGTACGTCCAGCTTCGACATGATGCGGCTGACATGGGTCTTGGCGGTGGCCGGGCTCAGCACCAGTCGGCCGGCTATCTCGTCGTTGGTCAGCCCGGCCGCGACCAGTTCCATCACCTCGCGCTCCCGGTCCGTCAGCGCGTTCAGGCGCGGGCCGGGTTCGGGTGCCTTGACCCGGCCGGCGAACTCGGCGATGAGCCGCCGGGTGACGGAGGGGCTGATCAGCGCGTCACCACGCGCGGCCACGCGTACCGCCTGCAGCAGTTCCTCCGGTTCGGTGTCCTTCACCAGGAAGCCGGTGGCGCCCGCCCGCAGCGCCCCGTAGATGTGGTCGTCCAGGTCGAAGGTGGTCAGGACGACCACCCGCACCTCGGTGAGGCGCGGATCGGCGGTGATCCGGCGGGTTGCCTCGATGCCGTCGGTGCCCGGCATCCGGATGTCCATCAATACGACGTCGGGTCGCAGTTCCCGGCAGGCGGCCACGGCCTCGTCGCCGTCGCTCACCTCGCCGACGACATGGAGGTCGTCCTCATCGTCGAGGATCGAGCGGAAACCGGCCCGCACCAGGCGCTGGTCGTCGGCCAGCAGGATCGTGATCATTAGAGGCCGGCTCCGATCGTGACATGCGGTGACGTGGTGGGCTCGGGGGCTCGGGCGCCCCGGGGACCCATGGTTCGGGGGCTCGGGGGTCAATTCTCGTACGGAATACGGGCGGTGACGGTGAATCCGCCGCGGGGCCCCGGACCGGCCGACAGTTCGCCGCCGAGCACGGCCACCCGCTCCCGCATTCCCTGGATGCCACTGCCCCCGCTGCCGTGGCCTCCGCCCTTGGGGCCGATACCGCCCGGCCCGCTCCCGTCGTCCT
>NZ_JAGPXJ010000136.1:0-13327 GCF_018070605.1 Streptomyces sp. B15 | reverse complement strand
CCCCCACTCCCACCCCCACGACATGAGCCCCGGGCGGCGAGCCGCCCAGCCAACGAACAACCCCCGGGCCGCCGACCCGGGGGTTCGTGCCGAAACGGGGCGACGAGATCGAACCCGCGCCCCGGGTTCGGGATCACGGGAACGGACGAGGGCAGTTGGGAGGCTGAGCTGGCCGGACGCGGTTCGCTGAGTGACAGGGGACCGTCGTGAAGCCCCCGTTGACCGCTGGTCACCGGCTGCGCTGGTGCGCGGCCCCGAGGGGCGGCAACGGACACTGTCGTTCACGGAGGTTGCTGCACTTCACTGCTGTACCAGAACGATCCACCACTGGAGGAGCTGCAACACAGTGAGAGGACAGGCTCCTGCGCCTCCTGGCCCGGATGCCGGTTGACCAGTCTGTGCCGGCACGATCAGCATTGCGAGCCCGGTCCCCTAAAAACAGCAGCCGCAAGCGCCACGGCCCTCTTCTTGGGCTTCGGCTCACCTGACCTGCGGAAACCAAGCGATCACAGCCGGAAAGACAGCGGCTTCCCAGGTCGACAAGGTTCGTCCCGCAGAGTGCGCGAGCACAGCCTGCGGGAGGAAACGGCGAACCGGATGCTCACCCATCCAAGGCTTTCACCTTCATCAGTGCTGGTCAGTCCCCGGTGCGGTACTGCTGCGGGCTGATGCCGTGCACGCGCTTGAACGCCGTGCTGAACGCGGACGCGCTCCCATAGCCCACCTGCCTGGCCACACTCTCAAGGGTGTTTCCCGGCTCCCGGAGGAGGCGAGCCGCAGTGCTCATGCGCCAACTGGTGAGATGCTTCATCGGTGGCTCACCCACCAGGTCGATGAACCGGCGGGCGAGCGCCGCCCGGGAGACCCCGACCTTGGCCGCCAGAGCACCGACAGTCCACGGCCGGGCCGGGTCGGAGTGCAGGAGTGCAAGAGCGGGGCCGATCACCGGGTCGCTGAGGGCCCGGTACCAGACGGGTGGATCCTCGCCCGGACGCGCGAACCATGTCCGCAGAACATCGGCGAGAAGCAGATCCACCAGCCGGTCCAGCACCGCGTCCTGTCCGGGGCCCTGCCGGGCGACCTCGTGGGCGAGCACATCCCCCAGTGAGGCCGAGTGCCAGGCGGCAGCGTTGAGAACCAACAGCGGGGGCAGAACCCGCAGCAGCCCCCAGCCGACCTCGTCGGGCCTTTGGTACTTGCCGATCACCAGGGTCGTCGAGCCGCCCGGGCTGGTGCCCCAGGTCCGCAGCCCCAGTTCCATGTCCTGGCGCAATGCTGCCCCGCCCGGGGTGGTGCGCCGTGTGCCGGGGTGGATGACGACCTGGACCGGTGACTCAGGATGATCGGCGAACGTATAGGGATCCGGCCCTCTCATCACCGCAACATCGCCGCGGCCAAGCCGTACCGCCTCACCGCGGTGCGGAATCGCCCATGCCGCACCCCGCACGACCGTCACGACACACACCAGCGCCTCGTCCTGAATCCGAACCGACCACGGCGGATCGAGGATGGACCGCTGCACGAAGGCTCCCCTGGCTCTCAGACCGTCGAGGAGACTCGCCAGCGGGTCCATGGACAGCAGTTTAGACGCGCGAGCACGAAGACGCGTCTTTCAACGATGGCTCACCCACTCATCAAGTCGTTGACTGGCAGCATGAAGAAGCCGATGGAAGACCAACTCACCCTGGTCCTTGCCGGAACCGGCAAGACCGGGCGCCGGATCGTGTCCCGACTCCGGGCGCGGGGGCTGCCGGTGAGAATCGGCTCCCGAAAGGGTGAACCACCCTTCGATTGGCGGGACCAGACCACATGGGCGCCCGCCCTGCGCGGAGTCCGATCCGTCTACGTGGCCTACATCCCCGACGCGGCATTCCCGGGCGCCGCCGCCGCGATCCGTTCGTTCTCCTCCTTGGCGGCCCGCAACGGCGTGCAGCACCTCGTACTGGTGGCAGATCGCGGCGCGGAGGAAGCCGTGCGGTGTGAGCGGGCCGTGCAGCAGTCCGGCACCGAGTGGACCGTCATCCGCACGGGCTTCATCGCACAGAACTTCAGCGAGGACGTGGTCGCCGGAGCGATCCGAGCAGGCTTGGTGGCGCTGCCGGTCGGAGACGTGACGGAGCCCATCACCGACGCCGAGGACATCGCCGACGTCGCAGTCGCGGCTCTGACGGAGCCTGGTCACACCAGCCGCACCTACGACGTGACCGGCCCGCGGCTGATGACCTTCGCCGACGCGGTCAAGGAGATCGCGAACGAGACCAGCCGCAAGATCGATTACATGCCCGTCACCACCGAGCGGTTCATCACCACCCTCATCGACCAGGGCACGCCCGCCTCATTCGCCGCCCAACTGGCAGACCTCATGGCGGAGGTCTTCGACGGCCGCAGGTCCCACCTCGCCGACGGCGTGCAGCAAGCCCTGGGCCGCGAGCCGCGGGACTTCACCGACTACGTACGAGAAACCGCTGCCACAGGAGCCTGGAACCCCGAATAGGCCGCACCGACGGGGCAACAGGGCCATGCCGGCGACGCGCCCACTGCGCCGACCAGTGAGTTGCACGGACGTCGTCGGGGCCGCGGACAATGTGGTTCATCGCGTAGCTGCAGGCGATGCCGTGTTCGGGGTCGGTGAAGGCGAGGGAGCCGCCGAGAAGGGCGACGGGGGGCCTTCTGGTGCGCATCTGGCACGGGTGGCCCGGTTGCTTCTACAGGTCGTCGGGCAGAAGTCGAAAGGCGTGGTTGCCGGTGAGCGGAGTGACGGCTCCGAAGTCGCGGCGGTCGAGGGTGAGGATGACCTCGGTGTCGTACGCCTCGGCCAGGACGACGTTCACCGCGTCGGTCAGGTCGAGCCGCAGTGCCGCGTAGCGGTTCTGGACCATACGAGCCTTGCGCAGCGTGTCGACGGACAGCTCAGGGATGGTCAAGCGCCCGGTGCGTTCTTGGGCCAGCAACCAGTCGTTCACCCCGTGTGCGGCCCTGCGGTCGACGTTGCGCGTGGTGATGTGTTCGATCTCCAGGATCACCAGCGGTGACACTACGGTGAGCGCTGCCTGGCGCATCGCGGTGCGAGCGGCGTCGTGCTCGGGGTCCGAGGCGTTGAGGGCGGCCACCAGGCCGGAGGTGTCACCGACGACGATCACTCGGTGTCCGCCACGCCGTCCGAGACCGCTCGGTCAATCTCCTCCGCAGTGACGGGACCGCCGAAGTCCAGGCTCGGGATGTCCCAGTCCTCGTCCCAGCGTCGGCTGCGCAGGGCCGCGAGATGGAACGCCTCCCGGAAGTACTCCGACTCCGGCCGTCCTTCCCGCGCTGCCGCTTCCTTGATCAGGACGAGGTCCTCCTCGTCGACCATGACGGTCGTCTTCTTCAAAGCCATATGGTTATGGTACCTCAGCCATACCAGCCATCCGGGATGCTCAGGATGCCAGGACGACACCAGTCTCAGTTCGCCGCCGAAGCTGGAAAAGGGCTGCTCGCCGCGTTGATAATCAGCCGGCTGCTGGATCTTGCCAGCGCACCGTAGCTCGAAACCCTCGTCCAGGGATGCGAGGGGATGCCTGGCGCGAGGACGGCGCTGATCTACCAGCACTCGCCGCTGGAGGTCGGCGGGGATTGCCGCCGGTTTCGATACCCGTGTACGGGGCGACCGGCGGCCCCCGAAGAGAGCAGGACCGAGGAGGAAGACGATGTTATGGGGCACGCAACGGGCACGGGACGCATAACCGCCCAGACAACAAACAACCCCCAAGCTCACAACCTGGGGGTTCATCTCTGAGCGGCGACGGGAATCGAACCCGCGCTCTGAGCTTGGGAAGTACCGGACATCAAGCGGGGAACCAGGTGCTGACCTGTTGAGACGTGGCTCCCTGGCCATTGCCGGGCAGGTCCTGGAGAGCCGCTGTTGACCGTGAATCGCCGCCCTGACTGGCACGCATCGGGCACGGCGGCCGACGATGCTGAGCTCCGCGTTCCCACGTGCCCTGGTCGCGGTTGCAGGTACGGCTTCGGCTGACTTGGTGTCAGGTGGACTGGGTGCCCCCTCTGGGGGTGGCGCAGAGCGCCCCGCCGGGGGATGTCGTGGTACGTGCCGTGCTGCTTTAGCCGGTACTTGGCAGCAGCCAGTGGCCGCTGACCTTCCATTCCCCTTTGCGTGAGCTTGCGGTATGCAATCTAACGCATATATCGTTGAGTGCATGGATGGGCAGTATGTGATCGAGGTAGAGCCCGAGGTGCGGGACTGGCTCGATTTGCTGCCCTTCCGCCTCTATCGCCGCGTGGAGGACAAGGCGGACCGTCTACTGGCCGAGCCCACGACACTCGGCGAGCCGTATTCGCGCCATCTGGGCGGCAAGCTGCGTGAGCTGCGGCTGGCGCTCGACGGGGATGCCGTCCGTATCCCCTACTGGCTCGCCCCGGGCCGTCGGATCGTGCTGCTGACCGTCTTCCGCAAGACCAGAATGCATGAGACTGCCGAGATCGAGCGGGCCCATCAGGCGCAGAAAGCCTGCGAGGCCGAGCACGGCCCGGCCCAGCACACCTTCGACCGAGTCAGGGAGGCGTGATGAACCACAACCAGTGGAAGACGCGTCGTACCAAGCAGCTTCTCGGTGAAGCTGTGGAGTACGACCAGGAGTACATCGACGCACGTCTCGCCGGTGACCTCGGACAGGCCATTTACGACCGCCGCGTCGAACTCGGCCTGTCTCAGACCGAACTGGCCGATCGTGCGGAGATGACGCAACCGCAGATCTCGCGCATCGAGGGTGGAGACACCGTCCCGACGCTTCCTTTGCTGCGTCGCCTTGCCAAGGCCCTGGACGGCTCGCTGAACGTTGCGCTCACAGCGGAGGACTCCCGGGTAACCTTCACCCCGTATGCGGCCTGAGCGGTGCATGTCGCTGCTCGACAATGAACGAACCCCCGAGCCTCTGGCCTGGGGGTTTCATCTCTGAGCGGGCGACGGGAATCGAACCCGCGCTCTGAGCTTGGGAATCACCGTGCTCTTGGGCGCTGTCACCCTGCTGACCTGCCGCTTCGTGAGCTTGGGCTCACCGGGCACGCTCGCGGGGACACCCTCGTTTACCGTGGCTGTCCGGCCTTACGGGCACGGCACGGGCACGCCCTCCTTCACTTCTTACGGCGCTTGCGAGGCTGCTTCTTTCGCCTCTCGATCGTGTACGACGACCACTCGCCACGATGCTGGTAGCAGCGAGAAGCATTGACCATCGCCAAGTTCCTGCACCGAGTGCCCTTCTCGGTGATCGCGCCACACCTCGACTGAGTACCCACTGTGTGCCACCCCCTGAGTCCGCATCCCATGCCAGCCTGAGGCACAGCCAGCTCTGGTGGGAGGCGCGCACCGGTTGCATGGGGAGCTGTGAGGGGGCGCTCTCCTCCTGAGCAACATCTGTTTACAGCCGTAGGGGAGGTTGGGAGGAAAACGTCCACACCAGCCGCTGTCGCCTAGCGCCCATCGAGTCATGCAGGTCAGAGTAAAAAGGTATGCCCCGTCTGGTTTTTCTTCTAGCATTGGGCTTCTGAGCCTAGGAGTGGCACTGGTGAGGAATTTCCGAAAAAAGACTGCGAGTGTCGAAGAAAAATTCGCGAAATACGTGATGGATGTGTTGCAGAAATCGGGCGTAGAGGAGGTTGATGAGCAGGTTTTGGAAAAGGCGGCCACTGGATCTGTTGAGAGTTTCGCGGAGAAGATGGGGCTGCAGGTCGCAGAGCACGTCCTGCGCGATAGGCGGACCTATCGCGTGAATCATAAACTGGATGAGGGGTTCAATAAGCGCCTCCGACGGAGGTACGATGCGGCGTTCAAGGCTTTCACTATTTCCACAGCCTGTGCCCGTGAGGCTGGAGAATCGATAGCCTTGAAATCATCAAAGTCTCTTAGTGGCGATAGGGCGGCCGCATTTGAGGCATTGGTCCGCATCCACGCTAAGTCCTGTCGCGTTGCGGGAGAGGTTCTTGCACTCCTTAGGAACGGTTTCCCTGAAGGAGCCCTTGCGCGATGCAGAACTCTTCACGAAATGGCAGTGGTGGCTGGAGCCATCGGCGACTCTGTAGACGATGTTGATAACTCTGACCTTGCGGCTCGCTACCTTGACCACGAAGTGGTCACCCAACGGCGCAGCGCTCTCCAGTACCTGAAAGATCACAGGTTCTTGGGCATGGAACCGCTCGATCAAGACTTCCTTGATCTGATTGAGCGTCGATATAATGCCGCGATCTCCAAGTATGGCAAAGACTTCAAAGGGGAATACGGTTGGGCGAAGAAGTATTGCCCCAATGATAATCTTCGCGGGCTCGAAGAGAAAGTGCAGATGGGGCATATGCGCGGCTACTATCAAATGGCTAGCAATGAAGTGCATTCAGGGTCAAGGGGGCTTTCTCTTAATTCGTCGGAATTCAGGGGAGAGCTGCTGATGCGGGTCGGAAAGACAAACGTCGGCCTGGAGGTTCCTGCCTCAATGGCTCTCAACTCGCTGTATCAGGCGACTGTCATGCTCTTGATTAAAGGGCTGCCTCAAGGGACTGACCTCACAAGCTTGGTCACCATGAAGGCCCTGGATGAAATGAGGGGTCGTGCTGCTCAACTTTTTCTGGACGCGTCTCTTGCAATTGAGAGAGATGAAGAAAGGTTTGGCGGGAAGCGTAATTCGTGAATTGGGGTACGGCTCCCCTAGTAGGTCGGGAGATCGGCTATAAGGCTGGAGTTGTTTTAGGGGAGAGAGGGCTAGCGGATCGTGTTGCCTGCTCGCCTGCCAGTAATCCCGATGTGGGCCCCTGGTTCTGGCGTGCTGTTCAGACCTCAAGTGGGGAAAGTCAGCCACGACGGCGGGGAAGGTGCCTGAGCACCTGCAAGTGGGTCCCTCGGCCACCCACCGTCGTCAGCTACGTTTCCAACGCTTATGTCTTGGACCCGCAGACGCCTCTGCGCAGCCTCAGCCAGCCACCCGGCGATGGCGTGACCGGCCCGCAGGCAGCGACGAAACCGGGCGCCGCGCCACGGACCTCTTCGGTATGCCGTGCCCAGCCGTACAGAACTGGTCGACCTCCTACGCCTGATCGCGCTCCTGGAGTCGTGCAACCGCAGGTGGATTGCCGTTTCGGGCTGCGCGCTGAGCGGGCCGGGGTCGGCGCGGAGCGGGGCGGAGACATGAGCGGGCGGCGGCCACGGGCCGCCAGCGCGCGCGGCCCGCGTCAGCGGGCCGCCTTGAAGTCGTAGAGAAAGTTGTTACGCACGCGCTTCGTGCACAGGTGGGCACGGTATCGGGCTGACTGTCCAAGTGGCCTGGGTGCTGCGCTGTTTGAGTGTGAGGGTGTGTGGCTTGCCCTGTTCGAGGTCGCGGGCTGCTGCTGGTTGGCCGTGGTCGAGCCATGTGCGGGCTCGTCTGTAGGGGGCTTCGTCCAGGGTGGTTGCGATCATCATGAGGCTGATGCGCATCCATCGCAGGGCTTCGCGTGGGCTGTAGGCGTCGTAGGTGCCGATGCGGCGTTCGTTGACGTAGCACTCGCAGTAGTAGATCCGTACAGGGGACTGCGGTCGCGCGCTCATGCCATCGACCTCGGGGCGGGCAGACCTACGTGGACCCCTTGCGCTGAGGGCCTGGCCGGCGCCTGGTGCTGGTCGTTGATCTCGACGGTGACCGTTCGGCCGTAGTCGTCTCCGCTGACCTGTACGCGGTCGGCCAGTGCTGTGACCAGGCCCAGGCCGCGCCCGTGAATGTCGTCCTCGTCCGGGGTCTCGACGTGTGGCTTCGTCTCGCCTCCGCCGGTGTCGGTTACCGCCAGGACGACCGTGCCGGGGGATCGGTGCAGGGAGACGTGGAAGCTCCCGTTGGGGCTGCCGCTGGCCGAGTGGGTGAGTGCGTTGGAGCCCAGCTCGCTGACGATCAGTGCGGCGTCGTCGGCGTGGGGGCTGTCGTGCAGGACGTCGCGGGTCCAGCGGCGGACTCGGCCGACCTCTTCGGGGAGTCCTGGGCAGGTGAGTTCCCAGATCCGCTCCGTACTCATATACTCGTGCATACAAGTTCCTTCGTGCTGGTGGCCGCTATGGGTAGTGGGTGTGTGCTAGACGAGTCGCACGCCGTCGTGGGCCCGGATGGCTGGCGGGGATGCCCCGTCGAGCGCGTCCAGGACGCGGATCGCGTATGCCTCGTCGGCGAGCTGGGTGACCTCTTCGCGGGTGGCCCAGCGAAGTGCGTAGGTCTCCTCCCCGGTGGTCGGGGAGCCGTCGACCGCTTCGCAGCGGAAGACCATGGAGACGATCAGGCCGTTCATGTTCTTGTAGATGCCCGTGAGGGTCGCCGGGAGGGCGATCTTCATGCCGGTCTCTTCGAGGACCTCGCGCTGGAGCGCGTCGGGGATGGTCTCCCCGGGTTCCAGGACGCCGCCGGGTGGCTCCCACTGGCCGTTGTCGCGGCGCTGGATGAGCAGCGCTCTGCCTGCGTCGTCAACGATGACCCCTGCGACGCTCACGGAGTGGGGGCGCTCTACCGTGCTCACGTTCCTCGGTCCCCTCAGATGGCTAGGCTTCTCCACCGTAGCAACAGAACTCAGTAGCTCGTCTAGATATCCAAAGGAGTACCCGTTATGGCTGCACTGTCCTCCGGCATTCTTGGGGCGCTCGACCCGACCAGTGATCGCGCCGTCTTCCGGCAGATCGCCGACCAGGTCCGGGAGGCCATCGATAAGGGGCGCTTCAAGGAAGGGGCCAAGCTGCCGTCCGAGGCGGAGCTGGTCGAGCACTTCGGGGTCTCCCGGATGACCGTGCGCAACGCGCTCTCGATCCTCCAGAGCGAGGGTCTGGTCTCCTCCGAGCACGGGAAAGGCGTCTTCGTGCGACCACGGCCCCCGGTTAGGCGACTGGCCTCGGACCGGTTCGCACGGCGGCATCGCGATCAGGGCAAGTCGGCCTTCACCGTCGAAGCGGAAGCCGCGGGAAGCAAGCCCGAGGTCGACAGCCTGGAGGTACGGGAGGAGAAGCCGGCACCGGACATCTCCGCGCGCCTGGGCTCGCCCCGCAAGGTCCTCGCCCGGCGCCGCCGCTATCTCCTCGACGGACGGCCGGTCGAGTTCGCCGTCTCCTATCTGCCCCTGGATCTGGCGCGCGGTACGCAGATCGCCGAACCCAACCCCGGGCCCGGCGGCATCTACGCCCGGCTGGAAGAGCTGGGGCACCGCCTGGACCACTTCGACGAAGAGGTCCGCGCCCGGATGCCCTCCCCGGCCGAGGTCAAGATGCTCCGCCTGTCCTCCGGCGTCCCCGTGATCAGCCTGATCCGCACCGCCTACGACACCGAGGGGCGCGCGGTCGAGGTCTGCGACACCGTCATGGCCGCCGACGCCTACGTCCTCGCCTACCAACTCCCCGCCAACTAAGGCATGTCGGGCCCGTGACGACGGCGCTGGGTCGTTTCTCGCGGACTCGTACACACCGAGAGGCATACTCGTATAGACGAGTGGGCAAGACGTGTGGCAGAGTATCCGCATCCCAACAAGCACGTCCGGGGCGAATCACCCGTGGGCTTGTCTAGACGACTAGCTCTCATCGCTCCGACGTACGGACAAGGAGAAACGACCTTGCGCACCATTCGAGTTGAGACCTCTTCCGCAACCATCCTTCTGACCGAGGCGCCCGCGCCCAAGGTCCGCGACCGGCAGACCGGGGAAGTCGCGAAGGACGCGGTGAGCGGCGAGACGCTGATGAAGGTCGGCGTCGTCTACATCGATGAAGGCGAGTCCTCGCTCATCCACGTCACCGTTCCCGAGAGCGGTGTGACGGACGGGCTCGCCCTCGGCGCCCCCGTGTCGTTGCCGGGTCTGGTGGCCCGGCCGTGGGAGTCGGTGTTCAACGGGCAGCAGCGCCACGGCATCGCCTACCGGGCCGCCGCTGTCGCCCCGGGTGCCGTTCCGGCGGGTGTGGGGGCCTGACCGTGTCCGAGCTGACGACGCTGATGGAGGTGGGCGGCCCGGTCGCCGGTCTGGGTGCTGGTGCCGCCTACCTCCGGGCACGGCACCCGGCCGCCTACTGGTCGGCCGTGGGCATGCCTGCTTCGGCTGCCCGCCTGGTGGGTTCGTATGGGTCGGTCATGGATTCGTGCGGGCTGACGGTGCAGCCGTCCCGTCTGCGGGCGTTGGCTGTGCGGGCTGCGACTCGTCGTGAGGTGCGGCCGGTGCCTCCTCGTCGGGGGATGCTGCGGCCGACTTCGACCGGTCTGCGGATACGTCTGCGGCTGGCGCCGGGGCAGGAGCCTGCCGACGTTGCTGCCTCTGCTGAGCGGTTGCGGCATGCCTGGGGTGTTCATGGTGTCTATGTCGAGCCGGTCAAGCCGGGTGTGGTCGAGTTGCGGCTGGTCGGCTTCGACGTCCTGCGGCGGGTACGGATGCCTCGTAGGGCGGGTGGCGGGTTCCTGCGGGTGCCGGTGGCGCTGCGGGAGGACGCAACCGCCTTCGTCCGCGACTACCGCGCCATCCCGCATGAACTGGTTCTCGGCGCCACGCTGTCGGGCAAGTCCATGTACCTGCGGCACCTGATCACCGGCCTCGCCGCTCAGCCGGTCGCGCTGGCTGGTATCGACTGCAAGCGAGGCGTGGAACTGGCGCCCTTCGCTCCTCGGCTCTCGGCGCTGGCGACCGACCCGGCTGAGGCTGCCGAGCTGTTGCCCGTCCTGGTGCAGGAGATGGAAGACCGTTACGACCTCATTCGTGCCCGGCAGGGCATCGCCCCCACCACACCTGATGAGGAGATCACCTCGGATGTGTGGGGCCTGCCCGAGAGCGAACGCCCGGTGCCGATCGTGCTGTTCGTGGACGAGGTCGCGGAACTGTTCCTCGTCGCCTCTCGCAAGGATGAGGAACGGCGGGATGAGATGGTCACCCAGTTGATCCGACTGGCCCAGCTCGGGCGGGCTGCGGGGATCTATCTGGAGGTGTGCGGGCAGAGGTTCGGGGCCGAACTGGGCAAAGGCGCCACCATGCTCCGCGCCCAACTCTCCGGCCGCGTCTGCCACCGGGTGAACGATGAGCCCTCGGCAAAGATGGCGCTGGGCGACATCGCCCCCGAAGCGGTCGGGGCGGCCTGCACCATCGCTCCCGAACGCCCCGGCCTGGCCGTGGTCGGCGACACCTCCGGCGGCTGGTCCCGCATCCGCACCCCCTACCTCTCCCTGACTGACGCTGCGGCCCGTTGCGAGCGCACAGCGCACCTGGTGCCCGAACTGCCCGCGCTCAAGCCCTTCCGGCCCACCGCTACCGCCTGACCTCACCGCTCTCCGATTCGGCCGGCGCGTCCGCCTCGCGCCAAGTCCCTACCCCTCCCATGCCGAAACCGAAAGGAGGTGCCACCTATGCGCGCCTACCTCGCCCGCGTAGATGCCGTGCTCGTGCAGGCCGTCATCGCTGCGGCGCTGTCCTTCGCGCACCTGCACGACTTGGCCTCGGCAGCCGGACAAGACGGCTGGAAAGCCTGGGCCTACCCCGTGTCGGTCGATCTGCTGCTCGTGGCGGCCTGGCGTCGGCTGCGCTCTGGTCGTGACCGGGCGGCGGGCTGGTGCTGGTTCCTCGTCGCCCTCACCGCCTCCCTCGGCGCCAACATCGCCACCGCCGGACTCCTCGACCTGGGCGACGTCCCCGACTGGCTGCGCATCCTCGTCGCCGGATGGCCCGCGCTGGCATTCCTCGGCGGAACCCTCCTCGCCCACACCACACACGAACCCCCAGCCGAGCCGGCCCCCGAGGTGTCGACCGGCTCCGAGATCGCAGAGCCAGCCCCCGACGCCGCATCCGCACCGGCTGCGCCGGAGCTCCCGGCGCCGTCCATCACGTCCGTCCCGGCCGCCCTTGTCGAGCACGCCCGCAAGATCGCCACCGCTCACGAGGAACGCACCGGCACACCCATCGACACCCCGACCCTCCGCGCCCGACTCGGCGTCCCCGCATCCCTCGCCGAGCAGATCGCCGCCCACCTCACCTGATCCGAGAGGAGAGCCGCCATGCCCGGACACATGCCCGACAGCTTCGACTACCTCGACGCGGCCCACGAGATGGCCAACACCGGCCGCCCCACCCTGGCCCGGCTGCTCGCAGAAGAAGCCGCCACCCGCACCGAGGACCCCGAAGAAGCCGCCCACATCCTGCGCCGCTTCCCCGACCCCGCATCCCTGCGACTGAAGGACTGCTGATGCCGCTCAACCGCCGCTTCCGCTCCGTGATCCGCATCGGCCCCGTGCAGGTCGGCACCGCCACCGACGGCCGTGGCCGTGAAAAGCACACCGCCGCCTGTACTGCCCCGCGATGCGGCTTCTCCGCCGACTACGACTCGCGCGCCGCCGCCGAGCTGGCCGCCCGCACCCACCGCTGCCCCGTCCGCTGAAGGAGAGCTTCCCGTGACCGTGAACCTGCCCCTGGTCGTCGTCCTGGGCCTGCTGGTGTGGGGCGCCGTGAAGTTCCTCGGCGTCCGCGTCTGGCTCGTCGTCGTGATCGCGCTGTTCGGCTTCTACCTCGCCGACACCTTCCTCGCCCCCGCCATCGACAACGGCATTCGCACCGGAGTCGGAACCGTCAACGGCACCCACGACTGACAGGAGAGCAACCGATGTTCCTGCGCCCCCAACTCCCCGACACTCACACCCCGAACCTGCCCATGACCGCCCAGCACGCTCACGTACCGGCCTGCGGCTGCCAGCACTCCGCACCCCTCACCCCGGCGCCGCCACGGTCGCTTCCCTCGGTCGGTTCGGGAGCCGTCGCGGCCGTGATCGTCGGCGGTGTGGTCGTCGTTGCGCTCTTGGCCGCCGTCGTCGTGACGGCTGTGTCCGTCGCGGTGGCTGCGCTCGTCCTGCGCTCGCTCTTCAGCTCCCGCAACGGTATCCACCACCGCTGAGTGGCCACCGGGGCGGCCTCGATACCGCCAAGCATCCGCCGCCCCGGCAGCCAGGCCCCTTCCCACACCTCGTAAGGCAGAGAAGGAGAAGCACCATCATCGCGCGCACGAACCCCGCCCCGCTCGCAGAGCTGGCGAACCTGGCCGCAACCGGCTCCCTGCCCGGTATCCTCCGTCAGCTCTCCGGCCTGGGCGGCTGCACCAACCCCATCCGCCTGGCCGGCCACCGCACCGAACACCAGGTAGACACCACCACCGGCGAGATCGGCCCGGCCCTGCGCCGCCTCGACTCCGCCGACCTGCCCGCCGGTGACCTCCTGGTCCGCTGCGGCAATCGCCGCACCACCCGCTGCGCGGCCTGCGCCGAGACCTACCGCCGCGACACCTTCCACCTCATCACCGCCGGACTACGCGGCGGCAAGGGCACTCCGGAAG
>NZ_JAGPXJ010000135.1:0-13512 GCF_018070605.1 Streptomyces sp. B15 | reverse complement strand
TTCGGTGGTCATAGCGTGAGGGAAACGCCCGGTTACATTCCGAACCCGGAAGCTAAGCCTTTCAGCGCCGATGGTACTGCATGCGGGAGTGTGTGGGAGAGTAGGACGCCGCCGAACTCTTCGTGAAAAAAAGCCCCGCCGATCTCATCGGCGGGGCCTTTTTGTTTTCACGGCATCTTCGGGGCCCGGTTTCCGCCGACGGTTCCGCACCGACTCTCGCCCTCCCTTCGTCCGCATCCCCTGTCTTCGTGAACAAGTCTTCGTCGTCAGCAGGTCTTCGTTCGCAGCGATCCGGACCCCGTGCACGCTCGGTGAGTGCTGCCGGGTAGGGTCGGGGGGTAGCGTCGGCACGGTTGCTCAGGAGGCCCACGGGTGGAGGTCCAGGAGACGCGGGTCCAGACGGATCGGGTCCTCACCATCCCGAACGTGCTCAGCATGGCTCGCCTGGTGGGCGTACCGGTGTTCCTGTGGCTGATTCTCTGGCCCGAGTTCGGCGGGCCGAACTGCGATCTCTGGGCGCTCCTCGTGCTCGCTCTGAGCGGAGTGAGCGACTACCTGGACGGCAAACTCGCCCGCAGGTGGAATCAGATCAGCAGTCTCGGCCGCATTCTCGATCCGGCCGCGGACCGGTTGTACATCCTCTCCACTCTTGTGGGTCTGACCTGGCGGGAGATTCTTCCGCTGTGGCTGACCATCACTCTGCTGGCCCGGGAACTGCTGCTCCTGGTCATGGTGTGGATCCTGGACCGCCATGGCTATGCGCCGCCGCAGGTCAACTTCCTGGGCAAGGCCGCGACCTTCAACCTGATGTACGCCTTCCCGCTGCTGCTGCTCAGTGACGGAAGTGGCTGGGTTTCATCACTCGCAGCGATTTTCGGGTGGGCGTTCGCAGGTTGGGGTACTGCTCTCTATTGGTGGGCAGGGATCCTCTATGTGGTCCAGGTCCGCCGTCTGATCAGGGCGGACCCCGAGACGACCGGCTGAAACCCGCCTTTCCTCGCTTCGGAGGCCGGTTGCCCTGATCGAGCCTTTGTAGGTCATCCTGGAGGGGTCATGGTCGGGATGACCGTCGTCTGTACGAGGAGGACGCTTCCGATATGAAGGCCGTCGTGATGGCTGGCGGCGAAGGCACGCGCCTTCGGCCGATGACTGCGAGCATGCCCAAGCCGCTCCTTCCGGTGGTGAACAAGCCGATCATGGAGCACGTGCTGCAGCTGCTCAAGCGTCACGGGCTCACCGAGACCGTCGTGACCGTGCAATTCCTGGCCTCCCTGGTCAAGAATTACTTCGGCGACGGCGAGGAGCTCGGCATGGAGCTCACGTACGCCAACGAAGAGAAGCCACTGGGGACGGCCGGCAGCGTCAAGAACGCCGAGGAGGCCCTGCGGGACGATTCGTTTCTCGTCATCTCCGGGGACGCGCTCACCGACTTCGACCTCACCGACCTCATCAGGTTTCACCGGGAGCGCGGTGCGATGGTCACCGTGTGTCTGACCCGGGTGCCGAATCCGCTGGAATTCGGTATCACCATCGTGGACGAGGACGGCAAGGTCGAAAGGTTCCTGGAGAAGCCGACCTGGGGGCAGGTCTTCTCCGACACGGTGAACACCGGCATTTATGTGATGGAGCCCGAGGTCTTCGACTACGTCGAGCCGGACGTGCCCGTCGACTGGTCCGGTGATGTCTTCCCTCAGCTGATGAAGGAGGGCAAGCCGATCTACGGCTACATCGCCGAGGGCTACTGGGAGGACGTCGGCACCCACGAGAGCTATGTGAAGGCCCAGGCCGACGTACTCGAGGGCAAGGTCGACGCGGAGCGGGACGGCTTCGAGATCTCGCCCGGCGTCTGGGTGGCCGAGGGTGCCGAGGTGCACCCGGACGCGGTGCTGCGGGGCCCGCTCTACATCGGCGACTACGCGAAGGTGGAGGCCGGCGCGGAGATCCGCGAGCACTCCGTCATCGGCTCGAACGTCGTCGTCAAGAGCGGCGCCTTCCTGCACCGCGCCGTGGTGCACGACAACGTCTACATCGGCCCGCAGAGCAATCTGCGCGGCTGTGTCATCGGTAAGAACACCGACATCATGCGGGCCTCGCGGATCGAGGACGGCGCCGTCGTCGGGGACGAGTGCCTCATCGGTGAAGAGTCGATCGTCCAGGGGAACGTCCGTATCTATCCCTTCAAGACGATCGAGGCGGGCGCGTTCGTCAACACGTCCGTGATCTGGGAGTCCCGCGGCCAGGCGCATCTGTTCGGTGCCCGCGGTGTCTCCGGCATCCTGAACGTGGAGATCACCCCGGAGCTGGCCGTACGGCTGGCGGGTGCCTATGCGACGACGCTCAAGAAGGGCTCCACCGTCTGCACGGCCCGCGACCACTCCCGAGGCGCGCGTGCCCTCAAGCGGGCCATCATCTCCGCGCTCCAGGCGAGTGCCATCGACGTACGCGACCTGGAGAACGTGCCGCTTCCGGTGGCCCGGCAGCAGACCGCGCGAGGCAGCGCCGGCGGCATCATGATCCGTACGACGCCGGGTGTTCCGGACTCGGTCGACATCATGTTCTTCGACGAGCGGGGCGCCGATCTCTCGCAGGCCCGGCAGCGCAAGCTCGACCGCGTCTATGCGCGTCAGGAGTACCGACGGGCGTTCCCCGGCGAGATCGGTGACCTCAGCTTCCCTTCCAGCGTCTACGACTCGTACACGGGCTCGCTGCTGCGCGCCGTGGACACCACCGGTGTCGCGGAGGCCGGCCTGAAGGTCGTGGTCGACGCCTCCAACGGCAGCGCCGGGCTGGTCCTGCCGAGTCTGCTGGGCCGGTTGGGCGTGGACTCGCTGACCATCAATCCTGGTCTGGACGAGTCGCGCCCCACGGAGACGGCGGAGAGTCGACGGGCCGGGCTGGTGCGGCTCGGGGAGATCGTGGCGTCGGCCCGTGCGGCGTTCGGAGTGCGCTTCGACCCGGTGGGGGAGCGCATCTCGCTGGTGGACGAGCACGGCAGGATCGTGGAGGACGACCGGGCCCTGCTGGTGATGCTCGACCTGGTGGCGGCCGAGCGGCGCAGCGGCCGGGTTTCGCTGCCGGTGACCACGACCCGCATCGCCGAGCAGGTCGCCGCCTACCACGGCACACAGGTCGAGTGGACGACGACCTCTCCCGACGACCTCGCCCGGGTCAGCCGGGACGACGGCACCGTCTTCGGCGGGGACGGGCGGGGCGGTTTCATCGTCCCCGAGTTCAGTTCCGTCTTCGACGGTGCGGCTGCTTTCGTACGGCTCATCGGGCTCGTGGCACGTACCCAGTTGACGCTCAGCCAGATCGACGCGCGTATCCCGCGGGCGCATGTGAGCCGGCGTGATCTGGCAACGCCGTGGGCCGTCAAGGGACTTGTGATGCGTACCGTCGTGGAGGCGGCCGGGGACCGGTCGGTCGACACCACGGACGGGGTGCGGGTGGTCGAGCCCGACGGCCGCTG
The DNA here is from genome assembly GCF_018070605.1 of Streptomyces sp. B15. Lineage (NCBI taxonomy): Bacteria > Bacillati > Actinomycetota > Actinomycetes > Kitasatosporales > Streptomycetaceae > Streptomyces > Streptomyces sp. B15. Next base: position 10,043 of record NZ_JAGPXJ010000135.1, on the reverse strand, counting down.
GGTGATGGTGCTGCCCGACCCGGCCGAGGCGGTCACCCATCTGTGGGCCGAGGGTCCCGACGAGGCCTCCGCGCAGGCTCTGCTGGACGAGTGGGCGGCCGTGGTGGACAGCGCGGGCCACTGAGCGTGACGGACTGAGCCCGGCGGCGGGGCGTGCCCTGGCAGGGGCAAGTCCCGCCGCCTGAGGCAGGGGTGGGTGCATTCGGCGGCAGCGGTCTCGACGTGCGACGATGTGCGGCATGTCGCAGCAGCACCCCACTCGGAGCACCTCGTCGCGGTCCCCGCGGCTCGACGCTTCCATGTCGCTGCTGACCAATGTGATGGAGCACAGCCTCGACGACGGCTACGCGGAGGCCACCGCACGCCGGGGCGAGGTGGGCCGCTCAAGGATGCCGCGCACACTGCGGGCGAAGCTGGGGCTCGCCCTCGGGCTGGTGCTGGCGGCGCTGGTGGTGACCGTGGGGGCCGCGCAGGCGCAGATCTCCGCGCCGAGCGTCGCCAAGGAGAAGCAGGAGCTCATCGAGCGGATCGAGGCGGGCGGCGATCGGGCCGACCAGCTCCAGAAAGACGTCGACAAGCTGCGGGCCTCGGTCGAGCGCCGGCAGCGGAAGGCCCTGGAGCAGCACGGTGACGAGCGGGGGAAGACCACGGCCCTGCTCTCCGGGGCGACAGCGGTCGAGGGGCCGGGACTCAAGCTGGTGGTGGACGACGCCGAGGACACCGAGTCCGGCGAAGGCGACGGGCCCCGTAAGACCGACGGTTTCTCCGACACGGGCAGGATCCGCGACCGCGATCTTCAGCGCGTCGTCAACGGACTGTGGGCGGCGGGCGCCGAGGCCATCTCGATCAACGGCCAGCGCCTCACGTCACGCTCGGCCATCCGCGCGGCGGGCGACGCCATCCTGGTCGACAACAAGCCGCTGGTTCCGCCCTATACGCTGCTGGCGATCGGGCCGGGGGAGCAGTTCTCCCGGACCTTCCAGGACAGCGTCGACGGCCAGTACCTGTACGTCCTGCACAAGGACTACGGTGCCAGAACGAGTATTTCCGTCCAGGACGAGGTGCGGCTGCCTGCCGCGCCGAGTCTGATTCTCAGAACAGCTGAACCTGTGCGGACAGGGAAGGGCAGCACATCGTGATCGCCGTACTGGGCCTCGTCGTGGGAGTCGTGGCCGGACTTGTCGTCCGGCCCGTGGTGCCGCTGGCGGTCGAACCGTATCTGCCCATCGCCGTCGTCGCCGCGCTGGACGCGGTCTTCGGCGGACTGCGCGCCATGCTGGACGGCATCTTCGACGACAAGGTGTTCGTCGTCTCGTTCCTCTCCAACGTGGTGGTGGCCGCGCTGATCGTCTTCCTCGGCGACAAGCTCGGGGTCGGAGCCCAGCTGTCCACCGGTGTGGTTGTCGTCCTGGGTATCCGGATCTTCTCCAACGCGGCCGCCATCCGCCGGCACGTGTTCAGGGCGTGAGGCCGATGAGTGACGACAGCACGCCGGGACAGGGACTTCCTCCGGAGCGCAGGCTGCCTCCGGAGCGCGAGCTGCCTCCTGAGCGGCAGGAGACGGCGGACGCGCAGGGTGAGGACGGCGGTCCGCGGTTGACGGGACGGCAACGGCTCGCCAAAGCGGTATGGCCCCCGCGGGTGACGCGCGCCCAACTCATCGTCGCGCTCCTGCTCTTCGTCCTCGGCCTCGGGCTGGCGATCCAGGTGCGCTCCACGAGCGAGAACAGTGCGCTGCGCGGCGCCCGGCGCGAGGACCTGGTCCGTATCCTCGACGAGCTCGACGACCGCACCAAGCGGCTGGAGGACGAGAAGCGGCAGCTGGAGGGGCAGCGTACGCAGCTGGAGACCTCCTCGGACCAGGCTGAGGAAGCCCGTAAGCAGACCAGGCAGAAGGCGGCCCAGCTCGGTGTGCTCGCCGGTACGGTGGCGGCCGAGGGGCCCGGCATCCGGATGACGATCAAGGATCGGGCCGGGGCGGCGGATTCGGACGCGCTGCTCGACGCGGTCCAGGAGCTGCGGGCCGCCGGCGCCGAGGCCATGGAGGTCAACGGGGTGCGCGTGGTGGCGAGCACACATTTCACCGACAGTGGCGGCGGGGTCAGCGTGGACGGGCATAGGATCGACCAGCCTTACCGTTTCGAGGTGATCGGCAAGCCCGCCGACCTGGAACCCGCGCTGAACATCCCCGGCGGAGTCGTGCAGACGCTCAAGAACAAGCAGGCCACGGTGGATGTGACCCGCTCGGGGAAGATCACTGTGGACGCCTTGCGACAGGCGAAGCGGCCTGACTACGCTCGGTCGTCATCACAGTGAGATGGTGATAGGAGTTTCGGGGGGTCGGCGGGCGAGTTGGGCACCGCGTGGTGGAAACTGTCTACGGGTCACGGACGTTATCCCGGCGTCGGAAGTGACCAGTGAGAGCATCGAGGGTCTGTCCTGCCCCACGGGCGGGTCTGTTTCGTGCGAGGGGAATCGCCCGTGAGTTTTTTTTCGAAGTTGTTCGGCAAGGGCCGCCGGGGCGGCGACACGGGTACCGCACGGCACCGTGCCCCTCAGGGCGCGGACCCGGCGGGAGCCCCGGAGGGCACCGAGCGCCCGCTCTTCCGTGATGAGGTGGCCGGACCCGGAGGAGACAATTCGGGTGGTCACGGGGCGTTTTCTGTTGACCCTGGCACACAGGGGCGCATAGGTTCCCAGGCACCGCCAACCTCAAATCCGGGTGGAGGTCCTGCCTTGCCGGTGTGTAACAGGTGTGGAGCCCGCGTCGCGGAAGCGAGCCGGTTCTGCTCCAACTGCGGCGCCCCCCTGAGGGGCGGTGTGCCTGCGGAAGGGTCGTCCGAGACGACGTCCACGATCTCCATCTCGGGGCTGGAGGCCTACGACTCGGAAGCGACCGGTCAGCATGTCTCTCCGGTGCTGCCCCCCGAGGCGCAGGCCGCGGTGGACGCGCTGCCCATGGGCTCGGCACTGCTTGTCGTACGGCGCGGCCCCAACTCGGGCAGCCGGTTCCTGCTCGACGGGGAGCTGACCACCGCCGGGCGTCACCCGGAGAGCGACATCTTCCTGGACGATGTGACCGTCTCGCGCCGTCACGTCGAGTTCCGGCGTGGGCCCGACGGTGTCTTCACCGTCTCCGACGTCGGCAGCCTGAACGGTACCTACGTCAACCGGGAGCGGATCGAGACGGGAGTGCCGCTCGGGAACGGCGACGAGGTGCAGATCGGGAAGTACCGGCTGGTCTTCTACGCGAGCCCGCGCACCTACTGACACCCCCGGCAGGGAGGCTCATGCTGCACACGCCGTCCGGCGGTGCCCGAGGGGGCACCGCCACCGGGCAGGAGAGCGAGCCGATGAGCATCGGCGCCGTCCTCCAGGCGCTCCGTGCGGAGTTTCCTGAGGTCACCGTCTCCAAGATTCGTTTTCTGGAGGCGGAGGGGCTGGTCGAGCCGGCGCGTTCTGCGTCCGGGTACCGCAAGTTCCGGTCCGCGGATGTCGAGCGGCTGAGCCGTGTGCTGCGTATGCAGCGGGACCACTATCTGCCGCTGAAGGTCATCAAGGAGCACCTCGAAGCGGGCGGTGAGGCGGCCGACTGCCCGGCTGTCCCGGTGGTGCCGCCCCGCGATCCCGAGGAGCCGGAGGCGATCCCTCCGGCTCCCGCCGTGCGCACCGGGCGCCGCGAGCTGCTAGAGCTCGTGGGCGCCCGGGAGGCGGAGCTGGCCGAGTGGGAGAAGTACGGGCTGCTCGCCGCAGCCGAGGAAGGTACCTACCGGCCGGCCGATGTGACCGTGGCACGGCTGGTAGCGCAGTTGGGCCGCTACGGGGTGGAGGCACGCCATCTGCGGGCGGTGAAGGCCGCGGCGGACCGGCAGCTGGATCTCGTCGAGCAGCTCGTGGCGCCCCTTCGCCGCCATCCGGGCCAGCGGACCAGGACGCGTGCCGAGAGCACCGCCGAAGAGCTCACGGAGCTCTCGGTGCGGCTCTACGGGGCCTTTGTGGAGTCCGCTGCGGGTGCGGCCCGCACGCGGGGTGACTGAATCAGCACACGGATGCCGGGGCCGGACGGCCGCCCGACTACCCAAACAGGCGCGGCACGGCCTAGGGTTGCTGTGTGAATGAGCTCGACGTCGTGGGTGTCCGGGTGGAAATGCCCACCAACCAACCGATCGTGCTCCTGCGAGAAGTGGGAGGCGACCGCTACCTCCCCATCTGGATCGGCCCCGGGGAGGCGACCGCGATCGCCTTCGCCCAGCAGGGCATGACTCCCGCACGCCCACTCACCCATGACCTGTTCAAGGACGTCCTGGAAGCAGTGGGTCAGGAGCTGACCGCGGTCCGCATCGTGGACCTGCGGGAAGGCGTGTTCTACGCGGAACTGGTCTTCGCCAGTGGTGTGGAAGTCAGCGCCCGTCCGTCCGACGCCATAGCGCTCGCTCTGCGTACCGGCACGCCCATCTACGGCAGTGACGGTGTGCTGGACGACGCGGGTATCGCGATTCCGGACGAGCAGGAGGACGAGGTGGAGAAGTTCCGCGAGTTCCTCGACCAGATCTCTCCGGAGGACTTCGGCACCAGCAGCCAGTGACGCTCCGCCGGGAGCCGCCGCCGGTCCGGACTTCTCCCGGCCGGAGGCCGGGGAGAGGTGTGCGAGCGAGCCTGGCGCCGCTGACCATCCGACCAGCCATTCCCCGGCCAAGGGCACGCGAAACCACTCTCCGGGGGATTATCACTCGCCGTGCCGAGTGTGGCGATCGTTGACGCACTCGGAGTGACTGCCTACCTTCATGTGGGCAGGTTCCGGGGGTAACCCGGGATGTGAAGGACGGAGGTCGGCGTGACAAGCACCGGCGGCGAAGGTACGGCGGCTGGCGACTCGTCCCTACCCGACGGCCCACCCCCGGCTTCCGGCCGGGAGATGCCCCCAGGGCGGCCGTCCCCCGCACCGACCCCCGGCGTGCGGCCGGGAGACGTCCCGGGGCCCCAGCCCGGCACTCCTGCCGAGCAGGTCGGCTACCGGGGTCCGACCGCCTGCTCGGCGGCCGGGATCACCTATCGGCAGCTGGACTACTGGGCCCGTACCGGGCTGGTCGAGCCCAGTATCCGCCCCGCCTACGGCTCGGGCACCCAGCGCCTCTACAGCTTTCAGGACATCGTCGTCCTCAAGATCGTCAAGCGGCTGCTGGACACCGGTGTCTCGCTGCAGAACATCCGCGCCGCAGTCCGGCATCTGCGCTCCCGGGGCCGAACCGACCTCGCCCGGATGACGCTGATGAGCGACGGGGCCACGGTCTACGAGTGTTCCTCGCCGGACGAGGTGGTGGATCTCCTGCAGGGTGGGCAGGGCGTCTTCGGCATCGCTGTCGGCGTGGTCTGGAAGGACGTCGAAGGCGCTCTGTCCCAGCTGCACGGGGAGCGCGTCGACACCGGCGAGACCCTGATCGGCAACCATCCCGAGGACGAGCTGGCCCGGCGCCGCAATCGCGCCGGCTAGCGAGGCAACCCCCGGGGGCGAGGGTCCGGCGGCATCCCCGTCGGGCCGGGCCACAGCGTTCGGTTGTCAGTGGCGTGCGGCACCATCAATGGCGTGAGAGCGTCGCCGACCATCCTGCACCTGGACATGGACGCCTTCTTCGCAGCCGTGGAGCAGGCGTCCAAGCCCAGCCTGCGCGGGAAGCCGGTGGTGGTCGGCGGTCTCGGGCCGCGTGGAGTGGTCTCCACCGCCTCCTACGAGGCCAGACGCTTCGGGGTGCACTCCGCGATGCCCACGGCCCAGGCCAGAAGGCTGGCGCCGAACGCGGCGTATCTGGGCACCCGGTTCGGCCTCTACCGCGCGATCAGCGAGGTGGTGATGGAGTTGCTGCACGAGCTGTCGCCCCTGGTGGAGCCTCTGAGCCTCGACGAGGCCTTTGTGGACCTGGAGGCAGGGGAGGCGCTGGAAGGGACGCAGGGCGGCGCTGAGGGGGCGCGAGAGGTCGGTGAGCGGCTGCGGCGGGACATCAAAGCGGCCACGGGACTGACCGGCTCGGTGGGGCTCGCGGGATCCAAGATGCTGGCGAAGATCGCCTCGGAGCAGGCGAAGCCGGACGGCACGGTCCTCATCCCGGTGGGCACCGAGCGCGACATGCTGGCGCCGCTGTCCGTACGGACGCTGCCCGGGGTGGGTCCGGCCACGGCGGAGGTGCTGCGCAGGGCCGGTATCACCACCGTCGGGGAGGTCGTGGAAGCGGGCGAGGACGAGCTGCTGCGGCTGCTGGGCAAGGCACACGGCACCTCGGTCCACGCGATGGCCCACGGCATCGACGACCGCCCGGTGGTGGCCGAGCGGGACGCCAAATCGGTCTCCGTCGAGGACACCTACGACGTGGACCTCACCGACCGCACCCGGGTGCGGCTGGAGGTGGAGCGGCTGGCCGGGCGCTGTGTGACGCGCCTGCGCGCCGCGGGCCGCTCCGGGCGCACCGTGGTCATCAAGGTGCGCAGCTACGACTTCTCCACCCTCACCAGGTCGGAGACGCTGCGCGGCCCCACCGACGACCCCGGTGTCGTCAAGGAAGCGGCGCTGCGGCTGCTGGACGGGGTGGACACCACGGCAGGCGTGCGGCTGCTGGGGGTCGGGGTCAGCGGGCTCGCCGACTTCACGCAGGAGGACCTGTTCGCGCAGGCCCAGGCCGCGCTGAGCCAGGAGACGGCCGACGGCGGCCACCCGGAGGGTGCGCAGTCCCCGGCTCGGGCGGAGGAGAGCCCACGGGAGGGTCAGGGGCCGGTGCGGGCGGAGGAGGCGGCGAGGGAGCCGGGTGCCGCCGTCGAGGAGCCGGGCGCCGCGGTCCCCGCCGACCGGCGCTGGATCCCCGGCCGGGATGTGTGCCACGCCCAGTACGGCAGAGGCTGGGTGCAGGGCAGCGGCGTCGGGAAGGTCACCGTCCGCTTCGAGGAGCCGGACACACCGCCGGGCCGGGTGCGCACCTTCTCCGTCGACGACCCGGAGCTGGCGCCCGCCGAGCCGAGGATGCTGGACGCGGAGATCGCCGCGGTGCTGGCAGCTCAGTCCCCGGCGCCGGCGACCCGCCCGAAGTCACGGTCCGGGGGAGTGGGGGCGTCCCCACCCGCCGGGACGTCGAGCCCGTAGTGGCGGTAGAGCTGCAGCTCCTGCTGGGGGGAGAGGTGCCGGCCGACGCCGAAGTCGGGCGCTTCCTTGATCAGGGCGCGCTCGAACGGGATGCGCAGCCCGGTGCCGTCCAGGCTGGCCGGCTCCAGCGGGACGAAGGAGTCACGGCTGAAGATGCCGGTGCGCAGCGCCGCCCACTCCGGTTCGCCCGTGGCGTCGTCGAGATACACCTCGTCCACCGTGCCGATCTTGACTCCCTCGCTGTCGAACGCCTTGCGGCCGATCAGGCTCCGCGGATCTATGTCGGTCTGCACGGGTCTCCTCCACGGTGTCGTGACGCGGTCTTCACGCTCGTACCACCACGAAACGGCATTTTTCGGTCGATGGCTACTCGAGTTCGCTGCTTGAGTGCACTACGGGTTACCACTCAAGGGGGCGCTGATACTCTCGAAGTGGCTGTCGACCCCGTGCGGGAGAGTCCTCCGGCGTACGTTCCGGAGGCGCCGAAGGAGCAACTCCTCCCCGGAATCTCTCAGGCTCACGTACCGCGCGGACGAGGTCACTCTGGAAAGCAGGGCGGGCCCGGACCAGCACCGAAGCCCCTCCTCACCGACGGTGTAAGCCGAGCCTCCGGCACCTGGCGGCTCGGTGAAACTCTCAGGTCGAGATGACAGAGGGGGAGGCCGTCCGGGCACCCGTAAAGGTGCCCCTCGCAGGTCGCACAGACCAGGAGGCCCCCGCAGATGACTTCCCATCGCACCCCGCTCTCGGCACTGGAGAGCGGCACTCCCTTCGAGAGCCGCCATATCGGACCCGACGCCGGCGCGCAGGCCAAGATGCTCGCGCAGGTCGGCTACGGATCGCTGGACGAACTGACCGCGGCGGCGGTGCCCGACGTGATCAGGAGCACCGAGCGGCTGGAGCTCCCCGAGGCGCGGAGCGAGGACCAGGTGCTGGCCGAGCTGCGCTCCCTCGCGCGCCGCAACCAGGTCCTGCACCCCATGATCGGCCTCGGCTACCACGGCACCGTCACGCCGCCGGTGATCCTGCGCAATGTGCTGGAGAACCCCGCCTGGTACACCGCGTACACGCCGTACCAGCCCGAGATCTCCCAGGGGCGGCTGGAGGCGCTGCTCAACTTCCAGACGGTCGTCGCCGATCTGACCGGGCTGCCCACCGCCGGAGCCTCGCTGCTGGACGAGCCCACGGCCGCCGCCGAGGCGATGGCCCTCTCCCGCCGCGTCGGCAAGGCCGGCAAGAGCGGCGGCGGCGTCTTCCTGGTCGACGCCGACTGCCTGCCGCAGACCGTCGCCGTGCTGCGCACCCGCGCCGAGCCCACCGGTGTGGAGATCGTCGTCGCCGACCTGAGCGACGGCATCCCCGACGAGCTCGCCGAGCGCGGCGGGGTCTTCGGCGTGCTGCTCCAGTACCCCGGTGCCTCCGGCGCGGTGCGCGACCAGCGCCGGGTCGTCGAGCAGGCGCACGAGCTGGGTGCCGTGGTCACCGTCGCGGCCGATCTGCTGGCGCTCACGCTGCTGACCTCGCCCGGTGAGCTGGGGGCCGACATCGCCGTCGGCTCCAGCCAGCGCTTCGGTGTCCCGATGGGCTTCGGCGGGCCGCACGCCGGCTACATGTCGGTGCGCGAGAAGTTCGCCCGCAGCCTGCCCGGCCGACTCGTGGGTGTCTCCAAGGACGTGGACGGCGAGCAGGCCTACCGCCTCGCCCTGCAGACCCGCGAGCAGCACATCCGCCGCGAGAAGGCCACCAGCAACATCTGCACCGCACAGGTGCTGCTCGCCGTGATGGCCGGGATGTACGCCGCCTACCACGGCCCCGACGGACTGGCCGACATCGCCCGCCGCACCCACCGCTACGCGGCGCTGCTCGCCGCCGGGCTGCGGGACGGCGGCGTGGAGATCGTCCACGACAGCTTCTTCGACACCGTCACCGCCCGTGTTCCGGGCCGTGCGGCCGAGATCACCGAGCGGGCCCGCGAGGCCGGCGTCAACCTGCGGCAGGTCGACGCCGACCACGTCGGCATCGCCTGCGACGAGACGACGGGCCGCGAGCAGCTCACCACCGTGTGGCGCGCCTTCGGGGTCCCCGCGGTGGCCGACCTCGACGAACTGGACGCGGCGACCGGGGAAGCCCTCCCCGACGACCTGCTGCGCACCGACGAGTACCTCACCCACCCGGTCTTCCACGAGCACCGCTCCGAGACGGCGATGCTGCGCTACCTGCGGCGTCTGGCCGACCGCGACTACGCGCTGGACCGCGGCATGATCCCGCTCGGCTCCTGCACGATGAAGCTCAACGCCACCACCGAGATGGAGCCGGTCACCTGGCCCGAGTTCGGCGCGCTGCACCCGTTCGCGCCCGCCGAGCAGGCCGAGGGCTATCTGACGCTGATCCGCGAACTTGAGGAGCGGCTGGCCGAGGTCACCGGCTACGACAAGGTCTCCCTCCAGCCCAACGCCGGCTCCCAGGGGGAGCTGGCCGGACTGCTGGCCGTCCGCGCCTACCACCGGGCCAACGGTCAGGCACAGCGCACCGTCTGCCTCATCCCGTCCTCGGCGCACGGCACCAACGCGGCCAGCGCCGTGATGGCCGGGATGAAGGTCGTGGTCGTCAAGACCAGCGACAACGGTGACGTGGACGTGGCCGATCTGCACGCCAAGATCGAGCAGCACGGCGACGAGTTGGCCGTCCTCATGGTCACCTACCCCTCGACGCACGGCGTGTTCGAGGAGCACATCACCGAGGTCTGCGCCGCCGTTCACGACGCCGGTGGCCAGGTGTACGTGGACGGTGCCAACCTCAACGCGCTGCTGGGGCTGGCCCGGCCCGGCCGCTTCGGTGCCGACGTCTCGCATCTGAACCTGCACAAGACGTTCTGCATCCCGCACGGTGGCGGGGGCACCCGCGTCGGCCCGTTCGG
>NZ_JAGPXJ010000134.1:0-14226 GCF_018070605.1 Streptomyces sp. B15 | reverse complement strand
GGCTGCCAGCGGTAGTGGCCGACGGCGCAACGGCAGCCGGTCCCGGGGGGTGAGGGCGACCGGTTCGCTCAACGGTCCTGGACCAATTGAGCATCGCGCAGCCGTTCGACAACGGCCGCGACATCCCGTCCGACCTGCTCCGGGTCCGCCTGGTGGCGCTCGGCCAGTTGGGAGGCGATTTCGGAGGCCTCGTGACCGTCGAGCAGCCGACGCAGGACGAATGCGCCGGTCGCGTTGAGCTGCCAGTACCCACCGGTACGCTCGTTGAGCAGCACAATGCCGTCCCGGGCGTCGGCGCGGGTGTCGGCGTCGGTTCCGGTGTCGGTTTCGGCGTCGGTGATGGAGACGTCAGGGTGAAGCCGCAGCGTCATCGGACCCCTTGGAGCGGTGCGTTCGGTGAATCGGCGGGTGGCTCGCAGCCATGCCTCGCAGCCGATCAGGTTCTCCACGTGTGCTGTCGCGGTGATGTCGGCGCGGGGCGCGTGCAGTTGCCGGTGCAGGGCATCGACATCGAGCAGGCCACGCTCGGCCAGTGCCGAGTCGGCGAACAGCGCCAGAACGGCGCCTCGGTGCGTACGCAGTCCGTCGCGGGCCTCCGCACTGAACTCCCCCTTGGTCGCACGGTCGCGCACCGTCTCCGGCAGGATGCCGCGCATCGCTTCGGACAGCAGCGCCTTGTACCGCCAGGGGGTTCCGCGCTCGTGCACGCGGACCGACAGAACGGCTTCGACCACCCGGTCGTCCAGGTAGGGCAGGTCCAGATGGACGCCCGAGTCGGCGAACATCCCGGCCAGTTGCCGATGGTCGGCCACCGACGAGCGCAGGACCAGCAGGGCCTGGTGCTGGCCCGGGTCGTCGGCCAGCGGGACTGCTTCGTCAGCCGTACGGAGCAGAGCCGTGCGCGCCGCTTCCACAGCGAGGGCCGTGGCGGATTCGGAGGCGCGGATCGGGTCCATCCCCCAGCCCAGTACCGGGCGGCGGTCGTCGGCGTCCGACGGCTCGGTCAGGCGCCGAGCCTGGGCCCGCCACCAACTGCGCACGGTGCCGGGGAAGGCGAGGCCGGCCAGTGTGGCGCCCAGCGGCCACCGGGCCAGCGAGCGGAACGCGCGGATGTACCGCAGCGCGGTGACAGGGTTCCGTAGCGCCAATCGGTGCAGGTACCCGTGGGAGGGCAGGAACAGTTCGTCACCGCCGTACCCGGACAGGTGCCAATGGTAGCCGCGCTGCGCCAGCATCCGGCTGATGTGCCGCATTCTGGCGTCGGTACGGGAGAAGATCACGGGTTGTTCGGTGTCGCACGTCAGGCCCGGCTCGGCGAACAGCTCCGGCAAGTCCTCCTGAGCGACGACCAGGTGCTCGGCCCCGGGCAGACGACGTGCCGCGTGGGCTGCGAACACCGCGTCGTCGTTGCCGGCTTCCGCTTCGGCGACACGAAAGGTCAGCAGCTCGGACGCGTGCGGCGCGGCCAGGAAGCACAGCGACGTGGAATCCAGCCCTCCGGACAGGTCGGCGCTCATCCTCCGGCCCTGTCGCCCCCGCAGGGCGTCGGTCAGCGCTTCGCGTACGACTGCGGCGCCCTCCGACAGCGACAGCGCGGGTGCCGGCGGAGTCCACCAACGCACCACCCGCGCGCGGCCCCGGTCCAGCACGAGACAGTGGTCCGGCGGCACGGGGAAGACATCGCGCCACATGCTCTGTTCGCCCAAAGGGGGCGGCAGCACGCCGCCGCAGACCACCCGCACCGCGAGAGCCTGCTCGTCCACGCCGCGGCCGGTGATCTCCGCCAGCACATCTGCCCGGGCGGCGACCAGCACGTCTCCGGCTGCCCGGGTGTGGAAGACCTTCCGCAGCCCGGACAGGCTGCCCTGCACGCGTACTTCGTTCCCGACCGAGGCCACCAGGTGGAAGCTGCCGGGCAGCCGCCGGGCCATCTCGTCGATGTCCTGCACCGAGCGGACCCGGCCGGCCAGTGCTTCCAGCCGGACGGTGGTGACCGGGCAGAACCCGATCACCACCACTGCCACCCGGCCCGCTGTCACCCGCAGCACCGGCTCCGGCGCCCCCAGCTGGATCACCCAGGGACGGCCCGAGCGGTACCGCACCACCTCGCCGGCACGCGGGACGACAAGCGTCGCCGCGCGCTCGGCGGTGTCGGTGTCGGGAAGGACAACGAACCCGGGTGCCACTGTCACCAGCGCCAGGCCCGGGGCCGGAAGTCGTGCCAGGGACCGGGGCGGCCAAGGGTGTCCTTGGTGAAGCGGCCGACCTTCTCCAGCATCGGCGGCTCGTACGGCTCCGGCGGCTTCTTCTCGTTCCTCATTTCTCCTCCTGGTGTCACTCGATGTGCCGTTCACGGCGCTTATCAAAAACAGCGTGCACAAGAAAGAGGTAACCCAACAACCCTTGGATAAAGCATTCACCCGACAGAATGACCCATGCCGGTAAATCCCGTTCTCACCGCGTTTACCCGCGGCACCGATGACACAGTTTTCCCACCGAAGTGGACGACCGAAGGACCAGACCGCACCAGCACACCACGTGCCACATCACGGGAGCGACCCCGTGTGCGCCCCGGCGTGCGCCGGGGATTCCGCCTCGCATTTTCCTTGCTCCCGGAATACCGGTCCCGGTGGTTTCAGCCCACTCGGCGGCGCCTCTCCCTTTGCTTTCTCGGAACCGAAGGGCATGGTGAGAGCGACAGGTACGAAAATGAGGTGAGGCCCGCGGGGAAGGAGGGTTTCACCGAATGGCCGGCCGTCGGGCCGGCCCAGCTCCGGCTCACGTACTCAGGCAGGCGCCACGGCGATGACCACCGACCACCCGAATCCCACGCCTGAAGCCCACGGCCCCCGGCCCTCCCTGACCGGGAGCCGTCCGCACCCCTTCGAGCCCGAGGCGGAGCGCCCACCGCACCCCGCGCCCGCAGTCGTGGCGCGAGGTCTGACCAAGACCTACGGCGAGCGGCGGGCCGTCGACGGAATCGACCTCACCATCGGGCCGGGCGAGATCTTCGGCTTTCTCGGTCCGAACGGGGCCGGCAAGAGCACCACCATCGCCATGCTGTGCGCACTGACGCTGCCCACCGCGGGCCGCGCCCGGGTTGCCGGCGCCGACGTCGTCCGTCAACCGCAACAGGTACGCCGCCAGATCGGCCTGCTGCTCCAGGACACCGCCCTGGACGCGGACATGAGCCTGGCGCGGAATCTGTATCTGCACGCCCGGCTGCATCAACTCCCCCGCCAGCTGGCCCGCGCCCGCACCACCGAAGTGCTCGAACTCGCCGACCTGGCCGACCGGCGCCACCACAAGGTCCGCACCCTCTCCGGCGGCATGCGGCGCCGCCTGGAGATCGCCCGAGCCCTCCTTCACCAGCCCCGCGTCCTCTTCCTGGACGAGCCCACCACCGGCCTGGACCCCCATGCCCGTGCCCGCATCTGGCACCACCTGACCCAGCTGCGCGACCGTACCGGCACGACCCTCTACGTCACCACCCACTATCTGGAAGAAGCCGAACACTGCGACCGCGCCGCCGTCATCGACCACGGCCGCATCGTCGCCGTGGGCACACCGGCCGACCTCAAGGCCCAGATCGGTGAGGACCGCATCCGGCTGCACACCGACAACGACACGGCCGCCGTCGCGGCGCTGCGCGACCTCGGCCTGCGGCCCGCCCGGACCGGTGACGGCCTCACCCTCCGCGTGGCCGACAGCGCACGCACGGTCCCCCTGGTCGTCGCGGCCCTGGCCGACCGTCAGCTCGCCCTGCGGGCACTGACGGTGACGCCCCCCAGCCTGGACGAGGTCTTCTTCCATCACACCGGCCACGGCACCGGCACCGGCACCGATCCTCTGGAGCCGAAATGAGCACACCACCCACCGTCGTGGGCGCTCGGCCCCGGCGCGCGGAGCTGTTGCGCCGTGAACTGCGCACGGTGCACGCGGTCGTCCTCCGCGACCTGCTGCGCACCGTCGGCCAGCCGGTCTACAGCGGCATGATGCTCCTGGAGCCCCTGGTCTTCCTGCTCGCCCTGGGCGGCGGCCTGGCCGCCTTCATCCCGGACACCGCTGTCGGCGGGGACTACACCACCTACCTCTTCCCCGGCATTCTCGTCATGACCATCCAGATGCCCACCTTCGGTGTCGGCGCCCGTCTGATCGTCGACCGGGCCAGCGGACATCTCCGCGAGACCCTCATGGCTCCGGCCCACCGCCCGACCCTGCTGGTCGGCATGTGCCTGGGCGGCACCACCGTAGCCACCGCCCAGGGAACCCTGCTCCTGTCCTTGGCAGGCACCGCGCACCTCCCGTATCGGCCGGCCCTGCTCGCAGGGCTGCTGGGCGTCCTGGTGCTGGCCGCCTTCACTCTCACTGCGGTGACCATCGCTCTGGCCGTGGCCATCCGGACGCCGGAAACCTTCGAAGTCGTCCTGAGCTTGGCCATGACTCCCCTGCTCTTCCTCTCGGGGGCGTTCTTTCCGCTCACCAAGCTCCCCGACTGGCTCGCCGCCCTCGCCGCGCTCAACCCCCTCAGCTACGCGGTCGACCTTCTCCACCGCACCATCGAGGCCACCACCTCCCACACCGCCACATACACCGGTGTCCGCTGGGCGGATTGGACGCCCCCTGCCCTGCTGGAACTCGCGCTCGTCGCCCTGCTCGGCCTCGTCGCCCTCACCGCAGCCGCCCGTCGCTTCTCCCGCACCCCATAGCGGGGCCTCCCGACGGGGGGGAGTCAGAGGCGGTGGCCGTGGCCGGGTCCGCCGCCCGCGCCGCGCGCGGCGAAGCGGGACGGTGGCATGCCGAAGGCGCGTGTGAAGGCGGCGGTGAACGCGGCCGGGGACGCGTAGCCGAGGTGGCCGGCGACTTCGCTGACGGACGCGGTGCGCAGCAGCGGGACGGCCGCGAGCAGGCGGGCGCGAGCCCGCCAGACAGCAGGACTGTCGCCGGCCTCCGAGCGGAAGCGCCGGGTGAAGGACCGTTCGCTCATGGCCGTCCGCGCGGCCCAGGTGGCGTTGGTGACGCCGACGTCCGGGGCAGCGAGGTACTCGCGGCAGAGTGCCGCGAGCTCGGGGATGGCGGGGATCGCCACATGGAACGGCAGGGGCGTGCGTGCGGCGATCTCGTGCAGGAGGAGCGCGGCGATGTGTCCCTCCCGCCCGGAGAGGCTGTAGTGGGCCTCGAACTCGACGGCTGCCGACAGAAGTTCGCGCAGCAGTGACGGTACGTCCACCACCGTGCAGGTGGCGGGCCACCAGGGGACGGCGTCCGGCTCGATGTACAGGCTCCGGGTGCTCACGCCCAGCATCCGCACCCGGTGCCGGGTGGCGGCCGGGATCAGGACGGCGCGCTCGGGCGGAACGGTCCAGGTGCCCTCGTCGGTGTCGACGACCATGACGCCGGTGGCGCCGTAGAGGAACTGCGCGCGCCGGTGCTCGTGCCACTCCAGCAGGTGGCCGGGAGGGTAGTCGGTGCCGATCGGCAGCACGGCCCGGTCCACGTGGTCGACGCTGTCGAGAGGAACGTTCTTCACCCTGCCAGCGTACTGGCCGAGTCACGAAAGAAACGTGCCGACCTTCGCATGCGAGAAGGCCCCTGCCGCTGGTGGGGTGGCTCCGTGGACGTTTTGACTTTGACAGGGATCGGGCTCCTCACCGGGGTGACGACGGTGGTGTTCGGGTTCGGCGGCGGGTTCGTCGCCGTCCCGGTCGTGGTGTGGGCGGATGCCGCGCTGGGCGCGGACGCGGTACGGGTGGCCACGGCAACCTCGGCCCTGGTGATGGTGGTGAACGCGGGATTCGCGACGGCCGTCACACCCCGGCGGATACTGGCCGCCCTGCGCGGCAGCGGCACACTGCTCCTCCTGCTGGCGGTGGGCGCCTCGGTCGGTGCTCTCGCCACCCGCGTCGCGCCGCCCGCGCCGACCCGCTGGGCGTTCGTCGGCTACGTCGCCCTCACCGCCGCCGATCTGCTGCTTCGGCCCGGCTTCCTCCGCCCTCCCACCCGACCCGGGGGCTTCGCCGACGGGTCGCGGCCACTGCCGGTCGTCCTCGGCGCACCGGTCGGCGCGATAGCGGCCTTCCTCGGCGTAGGGGGCAGCGTCATGACCGTCCCCGCGATGCGGCGGGCCGGGCACACGATGCACGTCGCGACCGCGCTGGCCAACCCCCTCACCCTCGCCATCGCCCTCCCGGCCACGGCGGTCTCCCTGAGTGCCGCCACCGTGCCGTCCGCAGTACATACGCAGATGCATCTGGTGGGTCTCGTCGACGCCCGCGCCGCCGCGGCGCTGCTTGTCGGGGCTCTGCCGGTGATCGCCGTGCTGCGGCGGCGCCCGCTGCGGATACCGGACCGTCCGTACGCCTGGGCGTACATCGGGCTCCTGGTGATGGTGGCGGTAGCGATGCTGCCGTGGAGCTAGGGAGCTGAGCTCGCCGCCCCAGGCCCGGGTCCCGACCGGTGCGGAATGACCAACTCCATTGTGTCCAGGGCGTCTTGGTCGTGTCGCAGAGCTGTCAGGGCACCCTGTTCCCGGCACGCCGGGCGGACGAGTTGCAGTAATGTCACTCAGCGTCAGTCACAACAGATCGAACGGGGGAACGATTCGATGGTGACCAGCACATCGCGCCGCATGGCGGCCGTCGCGCTCGTCAGCGCGGCTCTCGTGACCGGAGGGGCCACCTCCAGCTACGCGGCGCAGAACACCGGCGCGGGAACGTCCGGGGCGCAGGCGACGACCACCGAGCGGCAGGGCTCCGACAAGGGACTCGCCGCCCGCTGGGCCAGCTGCACCGCCCAGGTCAACAACCCGCACTGGTCGAAGAAGGGCAAGTCCGTCATCTTCAAGACCCGCGTCACCTGCGCGGGGAACATCGCCCGCGTGCATGTGAAGGTGACGGGCAAGCTGTACCGCAAGAGCGGCTCCAAGTGGAAGGCCGTCGCAGGATCCGGCGAGACCAAGGTCAAGGCCACGAACGGCTCGGTGTCGACCTACTACACCCCGAAGCCCAGCGGCAAGAAGGTAACGTTGGACGGCACCTACAAGGGGCAGATCACCGTACAGATCACCTCACCGTTCCCGGGCACCAAGGGGAAGGCGTCCTCCAAGGCCGTCAAGGTGAACACTCCGGGCAAGTGAGCGTATGAACTGGGAAGTCCGACTGGAGCTCGAAGCCTCGCGCGCGGGGCTCGACCCCGACGTCCTGGCCGCACACCTCGCACAGTGGTTCGCGGCCCAGGGCGTGGCGGCCCTCCCCCAGTTGACCGTCACCGATGAGGGCCACGCCGAGACGGTGGGGGCGAACTTCACCCTCTCCGCGGACACACCCGGCCAGGCCCTGGACGAGGCGACGCGCCTGCTGAGGGAGGCCGCCGCGGACTCCGCAATCCCGGTGGGCCCACTGTACGAAGCCCAGCTCGAACGGGCCTAGGCAGTTCGCCCGGCTCGCCGGCTCGTCGGTCGGGCCGGCGGAGTCCACCGGTCGCCAGCTGAACGGCCCGGGGCCCCTGTTGGGACCCCGGGCTCCGGAGTTCAACGGCGCGGACGAGTCGGACAGTAATACGTTCGTCCGCCGATCCCGGCCGGCCTTACCGTGCCGCAGTGGACCTCTTCTCCCGCTCTTGGGCAGCGTTGCGCACAGCTGTCGCCGACCTCCCGGACGAGGACTTCGAACGGCCGTCCGGCTGTACCGGCTGGCTCGTGCGGGACCTGGTGTGCCACCTGGTCATCGACGCCCAGGACGTACTGATCACCCTGGTCACACCCACCCGATCCGAACCGACCGCGAACGCGGTCACCTACTGGGACTTCGTCGAACCGCCAACAGGCGAGGACCCGCTCGATGCGCTGATCCCCCGGCTGGCCGGTGCCTACGGCGAGCCCCGGTTGCTCAAGTTCCACCTCGAGGACGTCGGTTCCGCCGCGGGCCGCGCCGCCGAACTCGCCGATCCGACCGTCCGCGTCAGCACCAAGGACAAGGTCCTGACCATCGGCGACTTCCTCTCCGCTTACGTGCTCGAATGGACTCTGCACCATCTCGATCTGACCGCGCAGCTGCCTCGGCCGCCGGACCGCCCGCCGAGACCCTCGCAGCAGCACGGCTGTCGCTGGAGGACATCACCGGATTCGCGTTTCCCGTCTCGTTCTCCGACGAGGACGCGCTGCTGGTCGGCACCGGACGTCGTACACCGACCGACGAGGAGACGGCCGCGCTGGGTGAGCTCGCCGTGCAGCTCCCGCTCGTCCTCGGCTGAACGTCTCGTCACCGTGCGTGCCGTGCTGCGCCGCGCCGCGCCGCGCCGGAAACGGCCGGGTGGAGGTGGCCGGTCGGCGGGCTCCGCGCTGCCCATGCCGCGCGCAGCCCCGCCGTCCAGCTGCCCGGTCGTGCCGGGGGCCCCGATCAGTCGTACGAGATGTCGGACTCGGAGTAGCGGCAGGTGGTGCCGTCCGGACCGCTGCCGATCTCCTCCGGCTCGTCGCCGGTGTCGTTGCCCTTGTAGCGGACGCAGGGCTCGATCTTCTTGTCGGAGTCGCCGTGGATACGCACGTCACGGAGGGTCGCGGTGTCGCCGTAGTTGGCGTTGACGCCGACGATGGACTTGCCGGGTGCCGTGATGTCCACATTCTTGACGGTGATGGACCGCTTGTACTGAGTGGAGCAGTTGCCGCAGGAGCGCACCAGCTTGCCGAAGTCGGAGACCTGGAAGCCGGATACCGTCAGCGAGCCCGCGCCGTTGAACTGGAAGACCTTGTCGTCGGCCTTGCGCGCGCCACCCCCGGTGACGGTGTAGCGGGCGGAGGAGGAGTCGTCCTTGAAGGAGGCCGCGTCCTCGCCGACGTCCTCCCACCACACGTTCTCCAGGGTGCAGCTGCCCATGCAGTGCACGCCGTCGGAGGCGGGCTTGCCCAGTACCACGTTCTTCAGGACCGCGCCGTCCTCCAGCTTGAAGATCGGGTCCTTGCCTTCGCCCTGGTCACCGCCGCCGAGGTCGCCCTCGCCGTAGAAGCGCTTCATCTCGCCGTCGTAGGTGCCGGAGACCGGGATGGTCTCGGACACCGGCTCCTCGCCCTGCGGTTCGGGCCACTCGGTGGCGGCCCCCGCCGAGGTCACGGAGGTGCTGAGCAGAGCGGCGCCGGTCAGCGCGACGGTGGCGACCGTCCCGGCCAGGGCGGCGCGGCGGCTGGTGCGGCGCTTGTGCAGTGCGGTTCTCATCGTCGGACGTCCTTCTGTGAGGGGCGTTGTGGGGGGCAAGTGCGGGTCAGCGGCTGGTGACGTCGAACTGACGGGTGAGGAAGTCGAGGCCGCCGGGCGAGGAGGTGATCTCGTACCCGAACTGGACGTCGCCGATGGTCTCGTCGCCCCACCAGCCCTTGGCGTCCTTCAGCCAGCGGAGAATCGGCAGGATGTCGACGGTGCCCTGCGACGAGTCGGAGGTGCGCAGGAACGAGAAGACCTGGTTGGAGCCGTTGTCGCCCTTGTAGACCTGCCAGGTGTGCCCGCCGAGGGAGACCGTGCCCTGTGGTGAACCGATGGGGCCGACCGCACCGTGCTGGTTGACCCACAGCATGACCTCGTAGTCGTGGTCGCTGTCCCAGATGTCGTACGAGGTGTTGTAGGCGCCGGCCTCCGGGACGTTCACCCGGTAGCTGCTGCTGAGCGAGGAGAGTTCACCGATGCGTTTGCCGACGACCTTCTTGGCGTTCGGGTAGGACTTGATGCCACTGGTGGCGGGGTGGTCGGCATGCACCCGCCAGTCCGACGCCGAGTTGGCCTCGATGGTCTGCGAGCCGGCTCCCTGGCCCCAGATGTTGTTGTAGAGGGTGTAGCCGTCGGACGTCTGCCAGCTGCCCCAGCGGTCCGAGGAGGACCAGGCGGCGGCGTGCGCCGGTACCGCCGCCAGACCGAGCAGCGCGGCTGACGCCGCAGCGGGTGCCAGGAGGAGGGTCGAGCGTCTGCGGAGCCTGTGTCGCTTCTGCCGTGTCGGCTGAGTTCTCCGTGCCATGAGGAGCGCCTTTCGGTGTCGTTCGGTGCCGTTCGTGTCGTTCGGGGCCCGCTCGTCGTCGTTCGCCGGTCCGCTGTCCGGCGGCGGTCCGGTCCGGCATGCCCCGGAGCAGTCACCGGCCGGCAGCCGGTGCTGTCTGCTCTCTTGTTGCCGCCGACGCGCGAGAGGTTGCCGTCCTGGCGCACGTTTTCCAGGAGCGCCGTCATCGGTCGTGGAGCAGTCAGCGGACTGCCGAGGGGAACCGACGACGCACTGGCCGCCCTCTCTCCTCTTCTCCTCAGCCGTACTCGGGCTGTTCGGAGGGTTTGTCGTACCTACACCTTGACTTGGTACAGACCAATACGGTTGAGTTCCCCCGCCCCCTACGAATGAAGGAGTGCGCCAGTGTCGAAGAGACGCGTCATGGCGCTGCTGACCGCGTTGGTGGTCGGATGCGCAGTATGGTTTGTCATGCCCACGACTTCCCAGGCGACGACAGTGAAGTCGTCGAAGGGCACGGCAGCGGAATTCGTCGTGAGCGAAGCGCAGTTCAATCAGATGTTCCCGAACCGGAACTCCTTCTACACCTACAGCGGCCTGACAGCGGCCCTGGACGCCTACCCGGCCTTCGCCAACACCGGCAGTGACACCGTCAAGAGGCAGGAGGCCGCCGCGTTCCTGGCCAACGTCAGCCACGAAACCGGCGGTCTGGTCCACATCGTGGAGCAGAACGAGAGCAACTACCCCCACTACTGCGACGCCAACCAGCCGTACGGCTGCCCCGCGGGCCAGGCCGCCTACTACGGCCGCGGCCCCATCCAGCTCAGCTGGAACTTCAACTACAAGGCGGCGGGCGACGCGTTGGGCATCGACCTGCTCAACGACCCGTACAAGGTGGAACGCGACGCCGCGGTCTCCTGGAAGACCGCCCTGTGGTACTGGAACACCCAGAGCGGCCCCGGCACGATGACCCCGCACAACGCCATGGTCAACGGCGCCGGTTTCGGCGAGACCATCCGCGCGATCAACGGCGCGCTGGAGTGCAACGGCGGAAATCCGGGCCAGGTGCAGAGCCGGATCGACAAGTACCGGCACTTCACCCGGATACTGGGCGTACCCACGGGTGCGAACCTGAGCTGCTGAGCGGCTCACCCCTCGGCGGCCCGACGGAAGCAGCCCAGGTCGCAATCGTCCGACCTGGGCTGCGCCGCTGCCGCTGCAGGCGCAGCGACCGTACGGAGGCCGGTAGCCGGCACGTGGGGCCTACCGCCTGTTCAGCTCCTTCGAGGGAATATCCCGAGGCGACGTTTCCGAATCCCGCCTCAGGCGTAGATCAGTAACGCTCCGATCCTCACTGATCACGCCTCGAAGGAGACACTTGTGCATGACGTGAAACGCCGGGTACCGCTGCTGGTCGGCGCCGCACTGCTCGTGGGAGGAGCTTCGATCCCCGCCCAGGCGGTCGACACCGCCCCGCATACCGTGCGCGTGGCCAAGGGACAGGGCAAGGAGGCGTGCTCCTGGGGTGTCGTATGCCTCTACGAGAACGCCGACCGGAACAATGGGGCCAACGCCCCGATGCTGCTGACGAATCAGAACATCCCCCGACTGGGCAAATACGCGTTCGACAACAAGGCCGGCTCTGTCTGCAACCACACCACCCGACCGGTCCGCGTCTACGAGCGCGCCGGTTACAAAGGTCCGTCCGAGACCGTCAAACCCGCCGGCTGCAAGAACGTACGCGCCTCGTTCGACGACAAGGCGTCATCACTCAGGTTCACGTCCTGATCCGAAGCGCCCCACTGCCCACGGACCGCAGGCCGGGCGCCGGGCGCCCGGCGCCGCGCACCGGAGCTTCCCGCAGTGACGTCCGTCGGGGCGCCGCACCACGCCGCTTCCGCGCGGCGACCGGAGACGCAGGGCAGCCGACCCCGGCCCGAAGGGGCACCGACGGCTCCGCAACCCGCCCGCGGCAATCGCCGTACCAGCGTGGACGCCGCCCGGGGTGGTACTTGAGGAGGACATTCCCAGATCAGCACCTGTGGGGACGGCAAACCACTGTCGGCTGCCTACTGTGGGCGGCATGAGCGACCAGACCCGGACCGCGAAGGCGGCCGCCCCAGCGGAGACCGAGACCGCCCTCGTCTTCAGCGTCCTGAAGACAGTGCACCAGGACCTGTTCGAGGGCGCCTTCGCATCACGCCCGCTGCCGCCGCGCCCCGAGCCGCGTCCGGGAGACCGGCTGCACCGGCTGCCGGCCGGGATCCGACATCGGACCCGGTGGACGCCGCACGCGCTCGTCGGCGCGACGGCGATGTTCGCCTTCCTCATAGGGCTGGCCAAGGGCATGGAGTTCGGCTCCCTAGGCGGTGCCGTCACGTTCACCACCTGCTGTCTGGCCGCCGTGCCCATCGCCTTGGTCCTCCTCAGGCCCGTCGGCGCCTACTGGATCTCCTACAGCGGTGTTCTGCTGTCCCTGTTGCACGGCCAGGAGTGGGCCATGCTGTCCCTGCTGTGCCATGTGGTGGTGATGGTGCTGGTGGTGCTGCGCACCCGGCCGCGACTGGCTGCGGAAATGTGGTCGTTGACCTTGCTGAGCGGTTCCCTGCTGTCGGCGCTCAGGCCGGGCACGGAGAGCAGCGATCTCCCGCAGTTCGCGGTGGCCTCGGCCGTGCTGCTGGTCGCCGCCGGAGCCGTGCGGGCCTGGCGGCAGGAACGGCGGCACGTCGTGGCCTCGGAGACGGTCAAGGAACAAGAACGCGCCCAGCGCACCGTGCTGGAGGAACGCGCCACCATCGCCCGCGAACTGCACGACGTGGTCGCGCACCATATGTCCGTCATCGCCATCCAGGCGGAGGCGGCGCCGTACCGGGTCGATCAGACACCTCCCGAACTGGCCACCTCGTTCGCCACCATCCGCGAGAACGCCGTCGCCGCCCTCACCGAACTGCGTCGCATCCTCGGTGTCGTACGCTCCGGCGACCCCGATCCGTTCGCCGAGACGGACCCCGAAGCACCCCAGCCGACCCTGGCCGATCTCGACACGTTGCTCGAGAGCGTGTGCTCGACAGGGCTGGACGCCGAGGCCGTCGTCACTGGGGCGGTGCGGCCGCTGCCGCAGGGTGTCGAGCTGTCCGCGTACCGCCTCGTGCAGGAAGCCCTCAGCAATGTGCTGCGGCACTCGCCCGGCGCCTCCGCACGGGTGGAGGTCGCCTATGTCCTCGGCGGGCTCGGGCTGCGCATCGTCAACGGCAGCCCCGACCGCCCCGCCACCCCCTCTCCGGGCGCCGGGCACGGGGTGCTCGGTATGCGCGAACGGGTCCAGGTGCTGGGCGGAGAGATGACGGCCGGACCGACCGACGACGGCGGCTACGAGGTCGCCGCCTTCCTGCCCGTCCACACGCCGGCTTCGGGCTCTTCGGCCGACGGTGGCGTCGCGGCGGAAGCGGGAGACGGCAAGGAGGTCGCCGCGTGATCCGGGTGCTCATCGTCGACGACCAGGCCATGGTCCGCGAAGGCTTCTCGGTGCTGCTCGGCGCCATGCCCGGGATAGAGGTGATCGGAGAGGCCGAGGACGGGCACCAGGCGGTGGAGAAGGTCGCAGCGTTGCGCCCCGATGTCGTCCTGATGGACGTGCGCATGCCCCGGATGAACGGGCTGGAGGCCACTCGGGAGATCGTGGCCGCGGACAGCGAGGCGAAGGTGCTGATCCTGACCACCTACGACCTGGACGAGTACGTCTACCGGGCGCTGCGGGCGGGCGCCAGCGGCTTTCTGCTCAAGGACGCCCCGGCCGAGCGGCTGGCGGAGGGCGTGCGGGTCGTGGCGAGCGGCGAGGCCCTGCTCGCGCCGACCGTCACCAGACGGCTGCTGGCCGAGTTCTCCAAGCTCGGTGCCCCGCGTGCGCGGACACACGAACGCGTCGAGGACCTCACCGAACGGGAGACGGAGGTCCTCGTGCTCGTCGCGCAGGGCCTGTCCAACAGTGAGATCGCCTCCCGTCTCGTCGTCGCCGAGTCGACCGTCAAGACACACGTCGGGCGGGTGCTGGTCAAGCTGGGGCTGCGGGACCGGACGCAGGCGGTGGTGTTCGCGTACGAGGAGCGGTTGGTGACGCCGGGCGGCTGAGCTTCTCCCCCTCGCCGTCGGCTTGATGTGGGCCGAGGCCTGGTGCCGCTCAGAGGGGGTCGAGGAGAGCTGCGGAGCGGATGAGGGCATCGGCGGCGACGGTGCAGCGCTGGGCGAGGT
>NZ_JAGPXJ010000133.1:0-14239 GCF_018070605.1 Streptomyces sp. B15 | reverse complement strand
CGCGTGAGGCGCGGCCATAGAGGAGCGCGTCGAAAGTGACGCTGGGGAAGACCATGTGCAGGTACTCGGGCGCGATGGGCATGCCCTGACGCTAACTCAACCCACTTATCTGAGGAAGATTGGCGACGGACATCCCGCAGTGGGTGCTCGCGCTGTTCGCGCTGGCCGTGGTGCTGGCCATCAACATGATCTCCGTGAAGATCTTCGGTGAGCTGGAGTTCTGGTTCGCCGTGATCAAGGTGGCGGCGCTGGTGGTCTTCATGGCCATCGGCATCGTGCTGCTCGCCACCCAGCACCCGGTCGGCGGCACCACCCCCGGACTCGGCCAGATCACCGACCACGGCGGCGTCTTTCCCAGCGGACTGATGCCCGTGGTGATCGTGATGCAGGGCGTGGTCTTCGCCTACTCCTGCGTGGAACTGGTGGGCGTGACCGCGGGAGAGACCGCCGAGCCGCACAAGGTCGTGCCCAAGGCCGTCAACGCCATCATGTGGCGCGTGGGCTTCTTCTACGTCGGCTCCGTGCTGGTGCTCGCGCTGCTGCTGCCCTGGAACCAGTTCGAGGAGGGGGAGAGCCCGTTCGTGACCGTGCTCTCCAAGCTGGGCGTGTCCGGGGCCGGCGACGTGATGAACCTCGTGGTCCTGACAGCCGCCATGTCCAGCCTCAACTCCGGCCTGTACTCGACCGGGCGCATCCTGCGGTCCATGGCGGCCGCCGGGTCGGCGCCCAAGTTCACCGCCCGGATGAACGCCAGCCAGGTGCCGTACGGCGGCATCCTGCTGACTGCCGCCGTATGTGTCGTAGGGGTCGGCCTCAACTATGTGGTGCCCGGCAAGGCCTTCGAGATCGTGCTGAACATCGCCGCGCTCGGCATCATCAGCACCTGGTGCACCATCATGCTCTGCCACATCGTGTTCGTACGGCGCGCCAAGGCCGGGCTGGTGGCCCGGCCCTCCTTCCGGCTGCCCGGCTCGCCGGCCACCGAGTGGGTGACGATCGCGTTTCTGGTGGGCGTTGTCGTTCTGATGTGGAACGACCCCGATGTGGGGCGCAGGACGGTGATGCTGGTGCCGGTGATCGCCGCCGCGCTGGTGGGCGGCTGGTACGCGGTGCGGGGGCGCGTGCGCGCCGTCGCCGCGCAGGAGCGCCTGAAGTAGGGGTGCCCCTTGCTGCCCGTCGCAGGCTGGCGACAAGCCACCATGCGCCCGCAGTCCGGAGACGGCGGACAGGGGCATCCCCTCTCGCGAGCCGCTAGCGCAGCCGCACAGGCAGCTCGTACAGCTCGTTCTGGGTGATGGCCGGCTTGTTGCGGAGCTCGGCGGGGTCGACCGCGAGGTCGAGCTTTGGGAAGCGGTCGAAGAGGGCGGGAAGGGCGACCAGGGCTTCGAGGCGGGACAGGGGCGCCCCCGGGCACACATGCGGGCCGTGGCCGAAGGACAGGTGCCGTGTCGGGGTGCGGGTCACATCGAAGCGCTCGGCGTCGGCGCCATGGTGCCGTTCGTCCCGCCCGATCGCGCCATAGGCGATGATCACCGCGTCGCCCTGCTTCATCACGGTGCCGCCGACCTCCACGTCCTCGGTGGCGAAGCGGATCAGGACATGAGTGGTCGGCGCGTCCCAGCGCAGGGTCTCCTCGATGACCGCCTCCCAGCTCACCTCGCCGGAGCGGACCAGGGCGAGCTGTTCGGGGTGGGTGAGCAGCGCCCGCACCGCGCTGACGATCAGGCTGATCGTCGTCTCGTGTCCCGCGGTGATCAGTACCTGGACGGTGGCGACGATCTCCTCGTCGCTGAGCGAGTCGCCCTCCTCGGCCGCCGCCAGCAGCGCGCTGGTCAGATCGTCGCCGGGCGCCTGCTTCTTCTGCGCGACGACGGCGCTGAACAGTGACCCCAGCTCGGCGATGATGGCCGGGACCTCCTCGGCCGGTGTGACGCTGCTGAAGAAGCCGTCGTACAGCGTGCGCAGCCGGGGGATCTGGGTGGTGTCGATGCCCAGCAGGTCGCCGATGACGGCCATCGGCAGCGGATAGGCGAAGGCGGACTTGAGATCGACGCGCCCGGCCGCGTCGGCCGACATGGCCAGCTCGTCCAGCAGTTCGTGGGTGATCTCCTCGATGCGCGGCCGCATCGCCGCCACCCGGCGCGGGGTGAGCGCCTGCGCGGTCAGGGTGCGCAGCCTGCGGTGCTCCGGGCCGTCGAAGGTGAGCATGCTGGGCCCCGGGTCGGCCAGCCCGATCAGCGGCCAGGTCTTCGGGATCTCGCCGCGCTGGTAGGCGGCCCAGTGGTCGAGGTTCTTGACGAGCCTGCTGTCGGTCAGCAGCCTCCGGGCCTCCGCGTGCCGGGTGACCGCCCATACCCGTACCCCGCCCGGCAGCTCGACGTGTGCCAGGGGTCCGGCCGCGCGCAGCCGGGCGCCCTCGCCCGCCAGGTCGCGCACGAGCGGGTCGAGCACGATCACCCCGTCGCCGGTGCCTTCGCTGTCCGGGCCCGAACCGGTTCCGGTGGCGGGGCACGACGTCATCTGCTGCCTCCTGCGGTGCTCTTGGGGGTCGGGGTGAAGCGGACCGGAAGCGAGGCCAGACCGCGCAGGAACGGCGAGGGGCGCCAGACCAGGGCCTGCGGGCTCACCGCCAGCTCCACGTCCGGCAGCCGGTCCAGCAGGACCTCGATACCGGTACGCGCGATGCCCTCGGCGATGTCCTGCGCGGGGTAGGGGCAGCGGTGCTCGCCGTGCCCGAAGGAGAGGAAGGCGCTGTTGCCGCCGGTGAAGGAGCCCCGGTCCGGGCGCACCTGGGGGTCGCCGTTGGCGGCGGCGAAGCTGAGCATCAGCAGGTCGCCCGCGGCGATATGGCGCCCCGCCAGCTGGGTGTCGCGCGTCGTCCAGCGGCCGGCGATGTTCTGGGTGGGGGTGTCCTCCCACAGCACTTCGTTCATGGCCTCGGCCACGCTGTGCCGGCCACCGGAGAGGGAGGCGGCGAAGCGGTCGTCGGTGAGCATCAGCCGCAGCGAGTTGCCGATCCAGTCGGCGGTCGGCTGGTGGCCGGCGACGATGTTCACCACCATGTCCTCGAGGAGCTCCTCGAAGGAGAAGTCGCGCGCGTAGTCGTGGTACAGCATCCGGGAGGCCACCCCGGCGGCCGGTGCGACGCGGCGGGAGGCGAGCAGCGTGCTCATCGCCGACTTGACCGTGTCGCGACCCGCCAGCGCGTCAGGACCGCCGTCGACCAGCGCGTTGATGCTGGGCACCAGCTGGGCGCCGGCCTCGTCGGAGAAGCCGTAGAGCTGGGCGAGCACCAGCGCGGGCAGCACCTTGGCGTACTCGGAGATCAGATCGCCCGAGCCGCGCCCGCACAGTTGGTCGATCAGCCGGTCGGCGAACCGCTCGGAGTGGCTGCGCAGTTCGAACGGGTCCACGGCGGCGAGTGCGTCGCTGACCAGCGAAGCGCGGCGCCGGTGGCGCTCACCGACGGTGTAGAGGATCGAGGGCTGCTTGCCGACCATCGGCAGCAGCGGCCAGTCGGCCGGAATCTCGGGCCACCTGTTCCACAGCTGGGAGTCCCGGCTGAACAGCACCGGGTCGGAGGTGATCTGGTGCAGCTCCCGGTAGCCGAGCACCAGCCAGCAGGGCACGTCTCCCGGCAGTACGACCGGGGCGATGGGGCCGTGCTGCTCGTAGATCTCCCGGTACAGCCGCGCGCGGTCGTTGTTCTGGAAGCGCGGCCCCATCAGGGGGAGGGCGTCCGTGCCCTGGTGCGCGGGGCAGCCGGGGGGCGGTGCGGAGGTGGCACGGTGCTGCTGCGGGGATGTCACGGGGTGTTCTCCGAGGCGGAACGCGCGGTCGAGAGGGCGTACAGGTGGTGGACGAGGGCGAGCAGCACGTCCTTGCTGGACTCCCGGGAGCGCGCGTCGCACTCGACGAGGGGGACCTCCGCGGGCAGGTCCAGGGCCTCGCGCACCTGTTCGGTCGTGTGCCGGGGGCCGCCGAAATCGTTGCTGGCGACGATGAACGGGGTGCCGTGCGCCTCCAGCCGGTCGATGGCGTACCAGGAGTCCTCCAGGCGCCGGGTGTCCACCAGGACGACGGCGCCCAGGGTGCCGGAGAAGAGGCGGTCCCACAGGAACCAGAACCTCTCCTGCCCCGGTGCGCCGAACAGGTAGAGCACCGTCTCGTCGTTGAGGCTGATGCGGCCGAAGTCGAAGGCGATGGTGGTGGTCGTCTTGCCCTGTACGGCCGAGAGGTCGTCGACGCCCTCGCCGGCACGGGTCATCGTCTCCTCGGTGTTCAGCGGACGGATGTCGCTGACGGCCCGCACCATGGTCGTCTTGCCGACACCGAAGCCGCCCACGACCACGATCTTCAACCCCTGGGCCGCCGTGCTGAGCAGCGGCGGACGGGCCTCGGTGCCTGCTGTCGCCACCGGATTCGCTTCAAATGTTGCGGAGTCCAACGAGCACCTGCTTCAGGATGTCGGGATCGGGCAGTGCGTCAGCGGTCTGGGCCCGCCGCGGGTGACGGGCGGTGATCTTCCCCTGGGCGAGCAGATCGCCCAGCAGGATGCGGACGACGCTCACCGGCAGGCCCAGGTCCGCAGCCAGTTCCACGACCGCGGTGGGGAACCGGCAGATACGGAGGATCGCGGCGTGCTCCGACTGCATGCCGCGCACCGGGGCGCTCTCGCTGACCACGAGCGTCACCAGGTCGAAGGTCTCGGCTCCGGTCGTGGAACGGCTGCGCCCCCCGGTCACGGTGTACAGCCGGTCCGGGTCCTCGTCCCGGCCCGGCCGGGTCATACTGCTCCGCCTCCATCTGCTCCGCCGCCGCGGACGTCGCCGGTCTCCGACTGGCGCGGCGGGGCACTGAGGTATTCGCTGAGCTGCTCGATCAGCTCGTTCATGTTGTGGCCGATGAGACCGACGTCGGAGTCCTCCTCGGCGACGACGGCCAGATGCGCGCCGTCGCCCGCCTCCACGACGAACAGGATGCCGCCGTAGAACTCCGCCATCGCCTGGCGGACACCGCCGTTGCCGTTGCCGAACTCGACGGAAGCTCCGTGCGACAGGCTCTGGATGCCGGCCGAGATGGCCGCCAGCTGGTCGGCCTGGTCGATGGAGAGCTCCGGGGTGCGGCACAGCTTGAGGCCGTCGCGGGAGAGCACCAGGGCATGCCGGGCGCCGGGGGTGCGCTCCAGGAGGTTTTCCAGCAGCCAGTCGAGCTTGCTGTCAGTGATCATTCGGTGTCGTCCTCCGAGAGGGAAGAGGAGCGGGTGGGGGAGGAGGCGGAAGGCAGCGGGGTCTGGCCGGTTTCTTCCGGGTCACCGGCGCCCTGGACTGCCCGGCGGAAGTCGCCGAACCGCGCACCGGAGGGACGTTTCTTACGGGAGGCCGCCGGAGCCCGGCCGTCCGCGGCCTGGTCGTCGTCGGTCCGACCGTCGGCCCCGGACTGGGAGCCGTGCCGGGAGTCCGCCGTCCGCGAGGGGGTTGCCGAGGCCCGGGCAACGGCGGCGAGGGTCTGGCCCCGCCGCCGCTTGGGCAGCCCGCTCTCGCCGAACTGCTGGGGCGGTGGTGCCGCGGTCGCGTAGCCGCCGCTCTCCGCCTGCTCGTGGCCCTGCGCGCCGTGCTGGGCGGTGCCGACCGGCTCCGCCTGCCGCGGATGGCCGGTGTCCGGACGACTGTGGCCGGCTGCCGGGCGGGTCTGCTCCGCTGCCGGCGGCGGCGGTGTGCCGGGGGCGGCGCCCAGCGGGGCGCGGGGCGAGGAGGGGGCGGGCCGGGCCGCCGGGGGCGGCGCGGGGGCGCGCTCCTCGTGGCGCGCCTCGGTGATCAGCTCACGCGGGATCCGCACGAGCACACCCGTGCCGCCGTGCGCGGAGGGCCGGAAGGAGACGGACAGGCCGTGCTTGCGGGCCAGCCGGCCCACCACCGCCAGACCCAGCCGGGTGCCGGAGAGCGTGGTCAGATCGCCGTGCTCGCCCAAGACGGCCTGCTCGGCGCGGTGCAGCGCGACCTCTCCCATCACCAGGCCGCCGTCCTCGACGGTGATGACCGCGCCGGCGGCCACCTCCTCGACGTAGACGTGCACTTCGGAGGTGGGCGGGGAGAAGTTCGCCGCGTTGTCCATCAGTTCGGCCAGCAGGTGCATCACGCCCTCGGCGGCGTGGCCCGCTACGGCGACCTCGCTCGTCGAGTGCAGCCGCACCCGCTGGTATCCGCCGATCCGGCCCATGGCGCCGCGCAGGATGGACTCCATCACGATCGGCTTGGCCCAACGGCGTCCGGAGCGCGCACCGGTGAGTACGGCGATGGAGTCGGCGATCCGGCCCATCTGCGCGTTCCTGTGGTCCAACTGCAGCAGGTCGGCCAGTACGTCCTCGTCCGCGTGCCGGTGCTCCATGTCGCGCAGGTCGGCGGCCATGCTGGTGGCCAGCGCCTGCACCCGTCCCGCCGCGTTGGCGCACGCGGACATCGCCGCGGCCCGCATGTTCTCGCCCTTGTGGACCTCGCGCGCCAGGGTGACCAGCACCCGGCGCTGCGCCTCGGAGGCCACCGGGGGCGCCTCGGCCAGCGCGGTCTCGGCCGAGCCGCCGTTCCGCAGCCGTTCCACCACGGTGGGCACGGTGGCGTCGGCGAAGTGGTTGTCGGCTGCCTCGCGTTCGGCCGCCCGGGCGCTGCCGGCCGCCAGCGCGGCGCGCAGCGAGCGGTTGGTGAGCCGGGCGTGCGCCGCCACCGTGACCGCCGCGCACAGCACCGCACCGGCCGCGCCGGCGCCCCAGGCGATCGTGGTACGCGCCGACTCGTCGCCGGCTTGTACGGCGGCCAGGGTGGCGACGCTCGCGACCACGACGGACACCAGCAGCGCGAGTGCCGTGCCGGTGGCGGTCCCGCCGCCGGTGGTGGCCGGCCGAGTGGTGCCCGTGACCGGCTGCGCGGTGCCGGCTGCCGGTCGGCCCGTGCCCGCGGCCGGTGGCGGTGATATCTCGGGGGAGGTCATCAATCAGGTCCTAGGGGACGGAGCCGGGCAGAGGCGAGAGCTGAGCCGCAGCCCTCCGATCAACGTCGCACCAATATAGGCCAGTTAGTGATCACTAAGTAGCAGTGGGGTGTTCCGGTCGCACCCACTCGCTCCATGCCAGCGCCGCTCGAGCCGGTGACGCCACGCCCGAACCGGTCACCACATGCTTCACGGCGGTCACCACAGGCATCATGAGGGTGCCGGAGGCATCATGAGAAGTGTGCAAGCAAGCGAGCGACGAGACCTGGCGGGCACCGGGCCCCAGCCCCCGCCCCCGGACGGCATCCTGTGGGACGTGGTCGGGGAGATCCGTCAGTTGCTCATGCTGCCCGCCGCGCTCACCCTGCAGGTCGGCCACCCCGCCGTGGGCGCCGGAGTGGACGAGCACTCCGTCTTCCGCACCGACCCCTGGGGCCGTGGCGAGCGCTCCCTGCAGTCCTTTCTGACCTGGGTCTACGGCGGGGAGGAAGCCCTCGCCGAGGGGCGCAGGCTGCGCGAGCTGCACAAGCACATCCAGGGGGTCGACGCACACGGCCGCCGCTACCACGCGCTCACACCCGCGTACTACGCGTGGGTGCACGCCACCGGCTTCCCCACCTACCGGCACGCCCAGCGCTACCTCGGCCGCCGCCCCTACACCGACGCCGAGGAGCGGCAGCTGTACGCCGAATGGCTCCAGGTCGGCCGCGTCCTGGGCATCCACGACCGGGACATGCCCCG
This sequence comes from Streptomyces sp. B15, assembly GCF_018070605.1. NCBI lineage: Bacteria > Bacillati > Actinomycetota > Actinomycetes > Kitasatosporales > Streptomycetaceae > Streptomyces > Streptomyces sp. B15. Next base: position 6,514 of record NZ_JAGPXJ010000133.1, on the reverse strand, counting down.
CACGCCCGAGGAGTTCTGGCCCTACTGGCAGCGCATGCTGACCGAGGAGATCGAGCGCACCAAGGTCGTCGACGAGCTCGTCTCGGTCAGCACCGACATCCCGCCGCCGCCCTACGGGCCGAGGCCGGTGCGGTGGGCCCTCCGGGCGGTGTGGCCGCTCCTCGTCCCCGGGTTCGCCAGGTTCCGGAGGTTCATGACCGTCGGGCTGATGCCCCCCGAGGCGCGGGAGGCCCTGCAGCTGAGCTGGACGCCCCGTCAGGACCGGCGGCTGCGCCGCCTCGGCCGGGTGCTCGCCCACGTCCTCCCGCTGCTGCCGGAGCGTCTGCGCTACCTGCCCTACGCGCGCAGGGCGCGCGCCGCCCGCCGCTGAGCGCTGCGGGGGCCCACGCCGGCACGGCGCAGGGCCGAACGGGCGCGGACCCCGTCAGCGCTGGGTCTCAGGTCAGTGACGCGGGTGGTCGGCGGTGTGGATCTGCTTCCAGGAGCGGGGCTGCTCGGGGGTCTCCCCGGCGGCGAAGGCCGCCGTGCCCGCTGCCTTCGAGGCGGGCTTGGACGGCTGGTACAGCCAGGTGTCGAAGAGCCCGGCCAGCGGCTTGCCGGACACCTTCTCCGCATAGGCGACGAAGTCGCCCACGTCGGCGTTGCCGCCCTTGTGCAGCTGCGGCCAGCCCTTCAGGACGGCGAAGAAGTCCTTGTCCCCGATCTCGTTGCGCAGCGCCTGCAGCGCCATGGCACCGCGGTCGTAGACGGCGCGGTGGAACTGGTTGTCGGGGCCGGGGTCACCGGGCGCGACCTTCCAGAAGGGGTCGCCGGCCGGGTGCGAGGCGTAGGCGTAGTCGGCCAGCTCCTGTGCGGTGCCCTCGCCCTGGTCCTCGGACCACAGCCACTGCGCGTACCGCGCGAAGCCCTCGTTGATCCAGATGTCCTTCCAGCCCTTGACCGAGACACTGTCCCCGTACCACTGGTGGGCCATCTCGTGGACGACGACGGAGGTGTTGGAGCCGTCCGCGAAGTCGTCGGGGCTGTAGAAGGGGCGCGTCTGGGTCTCCAGCGCGAAGGTGGTGTCGGTGTTGGGGACGTAGCCGCCCATGGCGTCGAAGGGGTACGTGCCGAAGTAGCCTTCCAGCCATTCGGTGATCTCGGCCGTCCGCTCGACGCTGGCCCGTGCCGCGCCCTCGTGCTCGCCCAGGTCCTTGCTGTAGGCGTTGATGACGGGCAGCCCGGAGTCGGTCTTCGCCTTCGTGATGTCGAACCTGCCCACGGCGAGGGTGGCCAGATAGGTGGCCTGCGGCGCGCGGGAGCGCCAGTTGTAGCGCGTCCAGCCGGCGCGTGAGCGCTGCGACTGCAGAGTGCCGTTGCTGATCGCCTGGGTGCCGTCGGGGACGGCGACGCTGACGTCGTAGCTCGCCTTGTCGGTGGGGTGGTCGTTGCTCGGGAACCACCACCAGGCGGCCTCGGGCTCGTTGGCCGCCACCCCGCCGTCCTTGGTGCGGTGCCAGGAGGTGAAGCCGTTCACCTCGACCTTGGAGGGGACGCCCTGGTAGCGGACGACGACGGTGGCCTTCTCGCCCTTGGCGAGCGGTGCGGCGGGGGTGATGCGCAACTCGTGCGCGCCAGAGGTGTCGAAGCGGGCCTTCTTCCCGTTGACCCGTACCTCGCTCACGTCCAGCGCGAAGTCCAGGTTGAAGCGTGACAGGTCCTGCTTCGCGGTGGCCAGCAGGGTGGCGGTGCCCGCCAGCTTGTCCGTCTTCGGCCGGTAGGTGAGCCGAAGGTCGTAGTGGGAGACGTCGTAGCCGCCGTTCCCGTAGTCCGGGTAGTAGGGGTCGCCCACGCCCGGGGATCCCGGGGACGGTTCGGCCGCCGAGGCCGGGACCGCGAGCAGCAGCGAGGCCGCCGCTATGGCACCCGGGACGATCAGTCTGTGACGCACGAGTCCTCCAACTCTTCGCGACAGGAGTCACTTCGGTGGAAGCGTATGTACTCCCACGTCACATTGCATGTCCACAGCAACCACTGTCATTCGGCCGTCGCCCGGTTGCCGTACGCCCCCTTCTGCACGGCAGTGCGTGCGATTACCGTCCCCCATATGGTGATACGCCCGCGGCCCGGCCGCTCCCGGTGGAAGACCGCGGCCCTGACCGCGGCCGTGCTGCTCGTTCCGCCGATCGCCACCACGTCCGCGCAGGCCACCCAGGGCTCGCCGGGGGCATCCCCGGCACCCCGCACCGGGTTCGAACGCTCGCACGGCGCACGCTGGACGACACAGTCCGAGGAAGAGCGGTTCCTGCGCACCGTCGAGAGGGCCGGCCGCCACGTCGCCCTCGACACCGTCGGCCGCACCGCGCAGGGCCGCCCCGTGCGACTCGTCCGTATCGGCTCCCCCGCACCGGCGGGCCCGGCCCGGGCACGCGGCGGCAACTCGATGCTGCTCATCTGCTCCCAGCACGGTGACGAACCCGCGGGCCGCGAGGCGTGCCTGTCCACCGTGCGGGATCTGGCGTTCGCCGAGGACCGTGCCACCCGGCGCTTTCTCTCCCGTACGACTCTGCTGGTCGTCCCCACCGCCAACCCCGATGGCAGGGCCGCCGGCACCCGCACCAACTCCACCGGCACCGACATCAATCGCGACCACCTCGCCCTGAGGACGGCCGAGGCCCGCGCCATCGCGGCCGTGCTGCGCGACCGGCGTCCCGACATCGTCCACGATCTGCACGAGTACAGCGCCCACGCGCCGTACTACGTCAAGGATCTGCTCACCCTGTGGCCCCGCAACCTCAACGCGGACCCCGCCGTGCGCCGGGAGTCCACCGTGCTGTCCGAGAGGTATGTGCGCCCGGCCGCCGAACGGACGGGTCGCAGCACCGGCATCTACGGCATCTGGACCGACCCGGAGACCGGCGAGCCCGTCAAGCAGGTCGCCGGCGACGGGCAGGAGCGCATCCTGCGCAACACGGTGGGCGTCAAACACTCCGTCGGACTGCTGGCCGAGACGCGCACCGACCCTCCCCCTGCCTCCGGCCGGGAGGACCCCCATCCCGCTGCGCTCACCGAAGCGGACCGGGAGGACGAGGCGGCCAACAACCGGCGTCGCGTCGGCTCCCATCTGGCGGCGCTCAAGGGCGCGTTCGACTTCGCCGACAGCCGCCGGGGCCGTATCGAGGCGGCCACCGACCGGGCCCGCAAACGCGGCCTGGCCGACCGCGGTCCCGTCCATCTGGACGGCGCGGACAATGCCGAGCCCGCCGACGACCAGGTGCTGGCCGACCCTCCTTGCGGGTACGCGCTGAGTGCGGGGCAGTGGCGCGAGGTCGGCTCCACGCTGAAGCTGCACGGTGTGCGGGCCGAGCGGCGGCGCGGCGGCGGAGTGTTCGTGCCGTTGCGGCAGTCGCAGCGGGCGCTGGTGCCGTTGTTGCTGGACCGGCGCGCGAAATTCGGGCTGACGGCGGGGAGGCCGGTGGCGGAGTGCGGGTGAGCCGGGCGCCGCAGGGCGCGATGCCGGTCAGCCGGTCGGGTCGGGCGGGCCGACCAGGCGCGCGGCGTCCACCGCGCAGCCCCAGGAGACGGTGACGCCCGCGCCCCCGTGCCCGTAGTTGTGCACACACAGCGATGTGCCGCCCCGCCCGTCGGGCACCCGCTCCGCCTCCAGCCGGACGCTGGGACGGAACGGCCGCAGACCCACCCGGTGTTCGAGGACCGCGGCGGTGGCCAGCTCGGGGTGGACGGCGGCGCACCGCTCCACGATGGCCGCCGCCGTCGCGGGGGCCGGCTCGCGGTCCTCGGCGCCGTCGTCCGCCGTACCGCCGAGGACCACCCCGTAGGGCTGCGGCAGGATGTACGTCGTCTCACGGGCGCTGTCGCTCGCGGCCACGTACCACTCCTCGATGCCCGGGTCCTCGACGACGAGGATCTGACCGCGCACGGCACGCACCGTCGGGTCGGGCACCAACTGACGGGCACCGAGGCCGCTGCAGTTCACCACGGTGGGGGCCGCTGCCGCCGCCTCGGTGAGGGAGCGGGCCGCGCGCTGCTCCCAGCGGCCGCCCGCCGCCTCGAACCGGCCGCGCAGGTACCGCAGATAGGCCCCCATGTCGACAAGCGGCGCACGGGGCGGCGCACCGGTCAGCGCGCTCCACTCCGGGGGCGGAGCGGAGCCCGGCATCCGGCCGCGCACCAGCCGCACCCCGGTGGTCGGCGGCTGCTCGGCGAGCCAGGAGAAGTGCCGGAAGGAGCGCACCGCCCACTCAAGGGCCTGCTTCTCCGGCTCGATGCGGTACGGCCAGATCAGTCCGCCGGCCACCGCCGAGGTCGTCGCGCCGGGCGCCTCCGGGCTCCACACCCGTACGTCCGTGCCGCGCTCCGCCAGCACCACGGCCGTCGTCAGCCCGATGACCCCGCCGCCGAGGACGACCACGCCGCCGTGCCGTCGCGCCTCACTCATATGTCACCTCGCCCATGCCGCGACACTACGTCCCGCGCGGCGAACGGTCATCGGTCCAGCGCCGTCAGCAGCGCCAGCGGGGTGGCTGCCGCCCACGCCTGGGGGGAGCAGGCGTGCGGATAGGGCACCGGGGCGGGATGGTCGTCGCGGGAGTAGCCCGCCAGGACTTCCGGCAGTCGGTACCCGTGGTGCGCCGCCGCGGCCAGCAGGCCCTCCGCCAGTCGTGCGGCTTCCGCCCGCATGCTGTAGCGGGCCAGGCCGAGTGCGATCAGCGCGTTGTCCTGCGGCCAGACGCTGCCCCGGTGGTAGGAGAGCGGGTGGTAGGCGCCCTGCCCGGCGGCCAGCGTGCGCACGCCCCAGCCGGAGAAGAAGTCCGGCTCCAGCAGCCGCCGTCCCACCGTCTCGCCCCGGCGCTGCCCGAGGATGCCCGACCACAGCAGATGCCCCGCGTCGGAGGCGAGCGCGTCCAGGCGGCGTCCGGTCCCGTCCAGTGCGAGCGGTGGGAAGCCGTGCTCCGGCAGCCAGAAGTCGACCCCGAAGCGCCGGCGCAGCTCGGCCGCGGCCCGCTCCAGCCGGCCCGCGTAGCCGGGGTCGTCCCAGACCGTACGGGCGAGCTCCGCGGTGCGGCACAGCGCGTCGTACGCGTAGCCCTGCACCTCGGTGACCAGCACCGCGCCGGTCGGCAGGGTGCCGTCGGCCGCGCAGATGGCGCCGGGGGAGTCCTTCCAGCTCTGGTTGGCCAGACCGCCTTCGTCCGGCCGGTAGGCGAGGTAGCCCGTCTCGTCCAGGCCACCGTGGGTGAACATCCACTCCACGGCGGCCCGCGCCTGCGGTTCCAGGCGGGCGGCGAGCCTCCGGCCCCGGGCACCCTGCTGCTGGGCGTACGCGCCGAGGAGGACGAGGAAGAGCGGGGTGGAGTCGACGGATCCGTAGTAGCGGCCGTAGGGCACCTGTCCGAACGAGGCGAGTTCACCGTGCCGCACCTCGTGCACGATCTTCCCCGGCTCGGCCACCCGCTCCGGGTCGGTCGTCGTGGACTGGGTGGCGGCCAGCGCCAGCAGTGTGGCCTCGGCGAGCCCCGGGCGGTAGGCGAGCGCGAAGTAGGAGGTCAGGAGCGAGTCCCGGCCGAACAGCGCCAGAAACCAGGGCACTCCGGCGCCCGGTACCCGCAGTGGCGCACCGTCGGGACCGGGGACGGTGACGCGCAGCCCGGCCAGATCGGCCAGCCCCCGCTCGCAGGCGCGGGCCAGCTCGGGGCGGGCGGTACGCAGGCTCGGGGACGGCTCGGCCGCCACGAACGCCTGCCGCTCGGCGGCCAGTCGGTGCCGTACGGAAGCCGGGTCCCGGCCCGCGTCCGCCGCGGTGGCCGGGTCGACCCGCGGTGTGCCGTGCGGCAGCGCCGCCACCCGCAACCGCAGCTCGACCGCCCCGTGCGGCGACGGCTCCAGCAGCCAGCTGAGGGTGTGTGCCGTGCCGGATGCCGTGGCCCCGGTCGCCACGGGCCCGGTCACCGCGGCCTCGGCGTCGGGCGCGGCCTCGGCGGGCGCGGGGTCGGCGGTGACGACCGTACGGGCGTGCCAGTGCGCCCCGCGCCGGTGGTGGAACTCGATCCCGTCCGGGCGGGTGACGGCGCCGCGCACGGTGTCCGGTCCCGGGCGGCGGCGGTGCGGCGAGCGCAGCTCCAACTGGTCGGCGAAGTCGGCGTCCACGGTCAGGGACAGCCGTACCGGGGCCACCGCGCCGCGGTTGCTGACGACGCGTATGTGTTCCGTCAGCACACCGTCCGCCACGGCCTGTTCACGGAAGAGGGTGACCCCCGGCGGCGCCTCGCGGGTGCCGCGCGGAGTCAGCACGGCAGCGGCCGGGTCACCGTCCCGGTCGGGCTCCGGGACCGGGACCAGCACCGTCGGGGCCGAGCCGTCCAGCGTCAGCTGCCAGCGGCTCAGATGGCGGGTGTCCCGGCGGAAGAGCCCCTGCGGCGTCGTCCCCGAGGAGGCTCCGGCGATGTCCCCGGACGGGGCCAGTACCGCGAAGGTCCCGTCGTGCACGAGCAGCCGGTGTTCGGTCACCGTCATC
>NZ_JAGPXJ010000132.1:0-14361 GCF_018070605.1 Streptomyces sp. B15 | reverse complement strand
TGACGGGCACCCCGCTCGACGCCACCGAGAAGGTGGCCGGACAGGCCCAGGAGTCGGTCAAGGGCAAGAGCTCCGCCCCCGGCGGCGGCATGATCGGCGGGCTGCCGCTGGGCAAGGCCCTGCCGGTCGGCGGCTCGCACTGACAGGCGCGTCCCCGGCGCACGCGACGGCGGGTGCCCCCCCGGGGGGCACCCGCCGTCGGTGTTGCTGCGGGGCTTGCCGTGTCCATCGCTCCGTGTACCGCGCTCCGCGTGCCCGCGCTCCGCGTGCCGCGCTCCGGGCCGGTGAGGGCGGTCTACCAGGCGGAGCTGTGCTTGCGTCCCTCGTCCGGGAGCAGGATCCACAGAGCGAGGTAGAGCAGGAACTGCGGTCCTGGAAGCAGGCACGAGGCGAGGAAGATGACCCGCATCGTGGTGGGCGTGGTGCCGAACCGGCGGGCGAGCGCGGCGCACACGCCGCCGATCATCCGGCCTTCGGTGGGGCGGGCGAGTGAGGTCATGAGGACGGCTCCTTAGCTGTCCGGTCCGCGCGGCTTCGGCGGCTCGGGCGCTGGGTGGCCGCACGGCCTGTGCCGTGTGCCCCGGTGCCGCGTGCTGTGCCGGTGTGCCGCTGTTCTGCCTTCGACGGTAGACCGGAACAACAGATCGAAACCTCACCTCAAGGTGCCATTCCGACCCTGGTCGCCCTCGGGGTCGAACCCTGAGTCTTCTCCTCCCGCAGCCGCAGCCCGGGCCTGGACGAAGCGGCACCGGACCGCGACCGCTGCCGGCGGCCCCTGAGCCGGCCTCCGTGGCCCGAGTAGTCGCCGTCCCGGTGGCGGAGCCAGCGGCGCAGCGGCGGAAAGACCAGCCCGGCGGAGAGCGCCACCCCCGTGGTGTTCAGCAGCACCGAGTCCACGTTGGCCACGTGTCCCGGTACCCCTGTCTGCGCCAGCGTGAGGACGACCGACACCATCGCCCCCGCGAAGACGGTGCGTGCCAGGGTGCCCGGCAGCCGTCGGTGCAGTCGCCCGGTGGCCAGCGGCAGCAGCACCCCGAGCGGCGCCAGCAGCAGCAGTCCGCCGCCGAGCCCTTCCAGCGCGGCCCGGGGCCCGTCGGCCAGGTCGGTGCGGATGGTGGCCAGCGGGCGCAGATTGGCCGGCGCCACCCAGGGCACCGCGAGCGGGCGCAGCGCCAGCCAGCCGACGAGACACAGATGTGCCGCCAGCAGGAGGAGTCCCACGAGGCGGATTCGGGAGGCGGAGGAGGTCGGGCCGCCGGAGCCTAGGCGCTGCACGTCATTCAGGACGCCGACGCGTTCCGCTGTGGTTCCGGGGCGGTGTTCCGAGGGGGTCAGGACTGTGTCACACGCGTGTTCCGGCGACCGCACACCTCAAGGCCCGCGCCGAGTACGTCGGACCCGCGCCGCGCGCGGCCTCCCTCCTGCCCGGCGCGGGCGGGCGGGAGGCTCACAGCTGGGTGCCCGCGGTCTCGGCGGACTGCGGATGGGTGCGCAGCGCCGTACCGCACTCGTACCGCCGCAGGGGCGAGGCCGCCTCGCTGTCGCCGCTGTCGGTGCCGCCGGTGGCGTCGGCGCTGTCGCCGTCCGAGGAGCCGTCCTCGGCCGGTCCACCGAGGACAACACCGCCCTCGGCGTCGGCCGCCGAGGTGTCCGCGTATGTGCACACGATCTGTGCCAGCGCGTACCGGGGCAGCTCGTCCAGCGGCCGGCTCAGCCGCAGCGCCTCGTCGGGGTCGCCGTCCGTGCCCCTGCTGATCGTCAGCTGCTCGGGGACGGCCGTCTCGAAACCGGCGGTGTCCTCCATGACGCGCGGCTGCCGCTGCAGCTCGTCGAGCAGCTTGCGCGCCACCGGCAGCCGCTCGGCCGAGGAGCGCCCGCCGGGCATCCGTACCTCCCGCTCGACGGGCGAGACGCGCGAACCGCAGACCAGATAGACGCGGACGACGGAGGTCGCGCCGCCGCCGTCCGGGCTCTCGCGGTCGTTCGGCAGCACGCAGCCCACCCGTGAGGGTGCCGCTCCCGCGTCCACCGGCACCGAGGTGGCACGGATACCGCACCCGGTGGCCAGGGAGGCGAGAACGCACAGCAGAACCGTGACCGGAGCGGCACGGCGGCGCGTACGGCCGCGCGTGCGGACGACCCCGTCGCGGCTCATCGCTCGCCCCCCTTGTCGCGTCGCTTGTCGCGTCCGTTGTTCTTCCGCTTGTCCCGCCGTTTGTGCCGCCGCTCGTCCGGTTCCGTGTCCTGTCCGTCGCCCGGGCGCACGTCGCCGCCCTCCTCGCGGTCGCGGTCGCCGTCGCTGTCGGCCCTGTCGTCGACGTCCGGCTGTCCTTGGTCGTCCTCGCGGTCGCCGTTCTCGCGTTCCTCGGCCACCCGCCGGGCGTCGCGGGGCAGCCGCAGGGTGAAGACCGCGCCGCCCTCGCCCTCGGGCGCGTTGTGTGCCGTGATCTCACCACCGTGGATATGGGCGTTCTCCAGCGCGATGGACAGCCCGAGCCCGCTGCCCTCGGAGCGCGGACGGGAGGCGCTGGCCTTGTAGAAGCGGTCGAAGACGTGCGGCAGCACGTCCTCGGGGATGCCGGGACCCTGGTCGGCGACCTCGATCACCAGCTCGTCGCCCCCTCCCGCGACGCCCGCGCCGTCCTCCCGCTGCCGGGTCCGTACCGAGACCCGCACCGGGGAGCCGCCGTGCTTGAGCGCGTTGCCGATGAGGTTGGCGAGGATGACGTCGAGGCGGCGCGGGTCGAGCCGGGCCATGATGCCGCGGTCCGCGTCCAGCTCCACCGCGTCCAGCCAGGCGCGGGCGTCGATACAGGCGGTCACCTGATCCGCCACGTCCACGTCGTCCAGCACCAGCTTGGCCGTGCCCGCGTCGAAGCGGGTGACCTCCATCAGGTTCTCCACCAGGTCGTTGAGCCGCCGGGTCTCACTCACCACCAGCTGCACGGCCGGCGCGATCATCGGGTCGAGGTTCTCCTGCTCCTCCTCCAGCACCTCGGTGACCGCGGAGATCGCCGTCATCGGCGTACGCAGCTCGTGCGACATGTCGGCGACGAACCGCCTGCTGGAGGCCTCCCGGGCGCTCAGCTCGGCGACGCGCTGCTCCAGCGAGGCGGCCGCGTCGTTGAACGTACGGGACAGCTCGGCCAACTCGTCCGTGCCGGAGACGCGCAGCCGGGTCTCCAGCTTGCCCTCGCCCAGCCTGCGAGCGGCCTCGCCCAACCGCCGTACGGGCCGCAGCACGGTCGTCGCGGCGCCCTGCGCCAGCAGCATCGCGCCGATCAGCGCGAGCGCGGTGGCGATCCCCAACGACCAGGCCAGCGAGTTGAGGTCGTCGCGCTCGGGCGCCAGGGACTTGAGCAGGTAGCCGGTGGGAGTCGGTTCCTCGCCGATCACCTTCGCGCCGCCGACCAGGTACGGGTCGCCGTCCAGCGTGATCCGCTGCCAGTACAGGTGGTACGGGTGCTTGTTCTGCTTGTCGACGGGGCGCTTCTTTGCGACGGCGCTGCGCAGCCGCTCGGGGACGTCCTCGAGGGAGAAGTCGTCCACGTTGGAGGCCGCCGAGCACGTCTTGCCGTCCTCGGTCCGGTCGATGAGCAGCACCTGGTAGTTCTGCGAGCTGCGCGCCATCTTGGCGGCCGCCTCGCGCAACTCCTGACAGCTGACCTTGCGGGGGAGGTTGCCGGCGTTGTCCTCCATCGCCTTGCGGAAGTCGTTGAGAGCCGCGTTCTGGGCCCGGGTGAGGACCGCGTCGCGGTTGAGCCAGTAGGCGATGCCGGAGGCGGAGACGGCGGCGGTGAGAGCCACCAGTGCGAAGACGACGACCAGGCGCAGCCGCAGGCTGGGCAGCATGCCCGCGAGCCGGGTGCGCAGGCGCTCGCCGAGGGAGGGAGCGTCGGTCACTCGGCGGTCCCGTTCGCCGTACGCCTCGACAGCGCTGCTCCGCCTGTTTCGTTCGTGCGCACCGTCCCGTTCGGATGAACCGTCCGGCTCGGACGACCTGTTGCGTGCGTGCGTGCGGTCACTGCGGGACGTCCAGCCGGTAGCCGACGCCGCGCACCGTGCGGATCAGGGTGGGGGAGGAGGGCACGTCCTCGACCTTGGCGCGCAGCCGCTGCACACAGGCGTCGACCAGCCGCGAGTCGCCCAGGTAGTCGTGCTCCCACACCAGTCGCAGCAACTGCTGCCGGGAGAGGGCCTGGCCGGGGCGTCTGCTCAGCTCCAGCAGCAACCGCAGCTCGGTCGGCGTCAGTTGCAGGTCCTCGCCGTTCTTGGTGACCGTCATCGCCGAGCGGTCGATCACCAGTGAGCCGAACGTCGCCGAGTCGTTGGACTCCCGTTCGCCGCGCCGCATCACCGCGCGGATACGCGCGTCCAGCACCCGGCCCTGGACGGGCTTGACGACGTAGTCGTCCGCACCCGACTCCAGGCCCACCACGACGTCGATGTCGTCACTGCGGGCCGTGAGCAGGATGATCGGCAGCTGGTCCGTGCGGCGGATGCGCCGACAGACCTCGAAGCCGTCGATGCCGGGCAGCATCACATCCAGCACGATCAGGTCGGGGCGCTGTTCGCGCAGCAGTTTGAGGCCGTCCTCGCCGGACGCGGCGGTCACCACGCGGTGTCCCTGGCGGGTGAGACCCATCTCCAGGGCGGTACGGACAGCGTCATCGTCCTCGATCAGCAACAGGAAAGGCACGCGCGCCATTCTGGCCCATGGCGCCCCCATACTTCGACCGGCGGTCGGCGCACCGCATCGACACGCCCGCCGGCCTGCGCGTTGTGAGGCCCGTCGGCCCTTGTGACACCGCTGTGACAGACGGGGGACCTGGCCATGAAATCGGGGCGGCAATGTGTACGTCGTCAAGCAAGCGATCGGTTCTGCTCCGAGGGGGCGCGAGATGAACACACTGCACGGAACCAACACGAGCGCAGTCCTTCACACGCGTCTGCACGTCCCTTCGGTTCCCGCTTCCCAGACCCGGTCTGTCGAGAAGTCCGGTGCCGTCGAGGCGGCCACCGCTCTGCTCGAGCGCAGCCGGGAGCTCGGGGTGGGGCGGACGTGCGCTCGCGGCACCGGGCGGGTGCGTACCAGGACCGTGTTCGGTCCTGCGGTCGAGGGGCTCCGGGGGGACGCCCCAGGGGGGGACACGGGGGAACGGGGGGGACCGGGGGGACAAAGAGAGCGGTTCCGGCCGAGGCACTGGCGAGTACAGGGAGGCGGCCGTTCTGGGCACCGCCGAGGCATGCGTGGGGGACGCCGCCTCGGACGGGGAGACGGACGCGGAGGCCGAAGCGGCGTTCACCGCGTACGTACGGGAACGCCGGGCCTCCCTGTACGCCACCGCCTACCACCTGACCGGTGACCGGTACGAGGCCGAGGACCTGCTGCAGAGCGCCCTGTTCTCCACGTACCGGGCCTGGGGGCGGATCAGCGACAAGGCCGCCGTCGGTGGTTATCTGCGTCGCACCATGACCAACCTGCACATCAGCGCCTGGCGCCGCCGCAAGCTCAACGAGTACCCGACCGAGGAACTCCCCGAGACGGCGGGCGACCAGGACGCCATGCGCGGCACCGAACTGCGCACCGTCCTGTGGCAGGCCCTGGCCCGGCTGCCCGAGCTCCAGCGCACGATGCTGGTCCTGCGCTACTACGAGGGCCGCACCGACCCGGAGATCGCGGACATACTGGACATCAGTGTCGGCACGGTGAAGAGCAGCATCTGGCGCTCCCTGCGCCGGCTGCGCGACGACGAGGTCCTCAGCTTCGGCCGCAACCAGGAAGAGAGCTTCGACGAGCTGGTCGCCTGACGGCCGACCGGCTCACCGAACCGGCCGCGCACCTGACGCGGCCACCGGAACGATCGCCCGACCCCGCGGGGACACGGGGCCCGGGCGATACGGGGGAACAGGGGAAACAGGGGAAACAGGGGGAACGGGGGAGACCGGGGGGACAAAGAGAGCGGTTCCGGCCGAGGCACACGCCTCGACCGGAACCGCTCTTCTCGTTGCCGCGCCGTTGCCGTGCGCCTCGTCGAAGAGGTCCTGCGGAATCGTCGTCCAGTGGTCAGGAACGTGGGCTTCCGCCTGTGGTGAGCGCGGCGGTTCGGCGGAGCCGGGTGATGCGGGCTGCGGCTTCGTGGTGGGCGCAGGCGTGGGCGCCCAGGGATCGGTGGCGGGCGACGATGGCGGGCTCGGCGCGCAGGAGGCGCCAGCCCCGGGTGAGAAGCACCCGAAGGGGCTTGCGGGACTCGCGGATGTCGCGGAGCAGCCGGCGGCGGAAGGTGGTGGTGGGGCGGCCACGGAGGCAGATGGCGTCGGCCAGCAGGCCCAGGGCCGCGCACCGGGCGGTGATGTCCGCGGCGAAGATGCCCTCGGCGACGAACAGCGGCGAGTCGGCGAGTTCCAGGCGCTCCTGGCCGGTGCGGGAGCTGGTGGAGATGTCGTAGAGCGGGACCGTGGCGGCGCCCTCGCGGCACAGGCGGGTGATGGCGCGTACGGCGGCGTCCGCGTCCCAGGACAGCGGTGAGTCCCAGTCGACGCCGGCTCCGACGAGGGGGAGGGTCGGGTCGTCGCCCTCCTTGTAGAAGTCGTCCAGGCGGAGGACGGGGAGCCCACTGCGGGCTGCCAGCCGGGTCTTGCCGGAGCCGGAGGGTCCCGTGAGCAGGATGACCCGGGCCGTGGGCACCGTTGTGGGGGCCGGAGCGGGTGCCGGGACCGCGGGGGTCGCTCGCTCGGATACGTCGCATGCGTCGCTGGAGTCGGTCACGGGCAGCCATTGTCCGCCATGCACCGGGAAGTTTCGAAGGCACGTGCGAGGCGATCCGGGGGAAGCCGTCGGAAATTCGTCGGGGTCGACGCGCGTCCGCCCCTCCCGAAAACCTTCCCCGAACAGGGAGAATGGCGCCCCACAGCACCGATGGAAGAGGGAGGCCCTCACGTATGGCTCAGGAAGTACGCGGGGTCGTCGCGCCGGGCAAGAACGAGGCGGTGCGGGTCGAGACGATCGTCGTTCCCGACCCCGGACCCGGCGAGGCCGTCGTTCAGGTGCAGGCGTGCGGCGTGTGCCACACGGACCTGCACTACAAGCAGGGTGGGATCAGTGACGATTACCCCTTCCTCCTCGGGCACGAGGCGGCGGGCGTCGTGGAGGCGGTCGGCGACGGGGTCACGGATGTCGAGCCGGGCGATTTCGTGGTCCTCAACTGGCGTGCGGTGTGCGGACAGTGCCGGGCCTGCAAGCGCGGGCGGCCGTGGTACTGCTTCGACACCCACAACGCCGAGCAGAAGATGACGCTCAAGAGCGACGGGCGCGCGCTGGAGCCGGCGCTCGGTATCGGTGCCTTCGCCGAGAAGACGCTGGTCGCCGCCGGGCAGTGCACCAAGGTCGATCCGGCCGTCTCGCCCGCCGTCGCCGGGCTGCTGGGCTGCGGCGTGATGGCCGGGATCGGTGCGGCGATCAACACCGGGCAGGTGACCCGCGGGGACACCGTCGCCGTCATCGGGTGCGGCGGCGTCGGGGACGCCGCCGTGGCGGGGGCTCGGCTCGCGGGCGCGGCGAAGATCATCGCCATCGACATCGACGACCGCAAGCTCACCACGGCGGAGAAGATCGGCGCCACGCACACCGTCAACTCGGCCACCGTCGATCCGGTCGAGGCCGTCCGCGAGCTGACCGGCGGTTTCGGCGCCGATGTCGTCATCGAGGCGGTCGGCCGCCCCGAGACGTACGAGCAGGCGTTCTACGCCCGCGATCTGGCGGGCACCGTCGTCCTCGTCGGGGTACCGACGCCTGAGATGAAGCTGGAACTGCCGCTGCTGGATGTCTTCGGCCGGGGCGGCTCGCTCAAGTCCTCCTGGTACGGCGACTGTCTGCCCTCGCGGGACTTCCCCATGCTGATCGATCTGCACCAGCAGGGGCGTCTCGACCTGGGCGCGTTCGTGACCGAGACCATCGCGCTGGACGAGGTGGAGAAGGCGTTCGAGCGGATGCACAGCGGCGATGTGCTGCGTTCGGTGGTGGTGCTGTGATGGCGGCCCGTATCGATCACCTCGTCACCAGCGGGGAGTTCCGCCTCGACGGCGAGACGCACCAGGTGGACAACAATGTGTGGATCGTCGGCGACGACCAGGAGGCCGTCGTCATCGACGCGGCCCACGACGCCGACGCCATCGCGGCGGCGCTGGGGGAGCGGACCCTGCGCGCGATCGTGTGCACCCACGCGCACAACGACCACATCGACGCCGCACCGGCCCTGGCGGCCCGCACGGGTGCACCGATCCTGCTGCACCCGGACGACCTGCCGCTGTGGAAGATGACCCACCCGGACCGCTCGCCGGACGGTGAGCTGGCCGACGGCGACACCGTCTCGGTGGCCGGCGTCGACCTGGCCGTGCTGCACACCCCGGGGCACGCCCCGGGCGCCGTCTGCCTCTACGCGCCGGCCCTCGGCACCGTCTTCACCGGGGACACCCTCTTCCAGGGCGGTCCCGGCGCCACCGGCCGCTCCTTCTCCGACCACCCGACCATCGTGCGCTCGATCAAGGAGCGGTTGCTGACGCTGCCCCTGGAGACCGTGGTCCGGACGGGGCACGGGGACAGCACGACAGTGGGGGAGGAGACGCCGAACGTCTGAGGGCGCGCCGACCGTCCGAGGCCTGTGGGCCGCGCTGCTGCGCCCTGAGGGAGTCCCTCTCGGGGCGCGGCAGCCCTCTTGCTGCCGGCCCTCCCGCAGGCAGCGCTACTGCAGGTAGCTCTCCAGGAAGCGGCCGATGCGCGAGATCGCGGCGTCCAGGTCGTCGGCGCGGGGGAGGGTGAGGATGCGGAAGTGGTCCGGGTGGGCCCAGTTGAAGCCGGTGCCCTGCACGACTTGGATCTTCTCCCGCAGCAGCAGGTCGAGGACGAAGCGCTCGTCGTCGTGGATCTTGTGGACCTCGGGGTCCAGCCGGGGGAAGGCGTACAGCGCGCCCTTGGGTTTCACGCAGCTGACGCCGGGGATCTCGTTCAGCTTCCGCCAGGCCACGTCGCGCTGTTCGTGCAGGCGCCCGCCGGGCAGTACCAGTTCCTCGATCGACTGGCGGCCACCGAGCGCCGCCTGGATGGCGTACTGGGCCGGAGCGTTGGGGCACAGCCGCATGGAGGCGAGCATGCCCAGGCCCTCCAGATAGTCCCGGGCGTGCTGTTTGGGCCCGGAGACCAGCAGCCAGCCCGAGCGGAAGCCCGCCACCCGGTACGCCTTGGACAGTCCGCTGAAGGTGAGGCAGACCAGATCGGGGGCGAGGGCGCCCACATGGTGGTGGACGGCGCCGTCGTAGAGGATCTTGTCGTAGATCTCGTCGGAGAAGACCATCAGCCCGTTGCGGCGCGCCAGATCGAGGATGCCCTCCAACAGCTCGCGCGGGTAGACGGCGCCGGTGGGGTTGTTGGGGCTGATGATGACGACGGCCTTGGTACGGGAGGTGATCTTGGCGGCCATGTCGTCCAGGTCGGGCAGCCAATCGGACTGCTCGTCGCACACATAGTGCACCGCCTTGCCGCCCGCCATCGTCGTCACGGCTGTCCACAGCGGGAAGTCGGGCGCGGGGATGAGGATTTCGTCGCCGTCCTCGACCAGCGCCTGTACGGCCATCGAGACCAGCTCGGAGACGCCGTTGCCGAGGTAGATGTCGTCCACGTCGGCCTCGGGGAAGCCGCGCTGCTGGTAGTGCTGGGCGACGGCGCGGCGCGCCGGGAGGATGCCGCGCGACTCGGTGTAGCCGTGTGCCTGGGGGAGCATCCGCACCATGTCCTGGATGATCTCCTCCGGCGCCTCGAAGCCGAAGAGGGCGGGATTGCCGGTGTTGAGCCGCAGCACGCTGTGCCCGGCCTCCTCCAGCGCGTCGGCCTGCTCGATCACCGGGCCGCGGATCTCGTAACAGACCTCGCTCAGCTTGTTCGACTGCCGGAACTCCATGCTGCCCCACCCTCCTGGTCCACTGCTGGCTACTTGGTTCTACCAAGCTGGCACTTGGAAAGTCCAACCGCATGTCTACACTGAGCGGCATGCCGAGCCACGCGAGCCAGACAAGTCCCGGGCGCACCCGCCGCAGTTACGACCAGTTCTGCGCCACGGCGCGCGCCCTCGACTCCGTGGGGGACCGCTGGACGCTGCTCATCGTCCGCGAACTCCTCGCCGGACCGCGCCGCTACACCGACCTCCACGCCGACCTGCCCGGAGTCAGCACGGACGTACTGGCCGCCCGGCTCCGGCACATGGAGGGCGAAGGGCTGGCCGCACGGCGCCGCCAGCCGCGGCCCGCCTCCGGCTACGTCTACGAACTCACCGAGCGGGGCCGCGCACTGCTGCCCGTACTGACCGCGCTCGCCTCCTGGGGCGCCCCCGCGCTGGGCAAGCCGCGTCCCACCGACGCGGTACGCGCCCACTGGTGGGCCCTCCCGCTGCGCGACGCCGTACGGCGGGCGGTCGGGGAAGAAGTGGCCGCACTCGTCGATGTCGTACTGCCCGAGGGCGCCTTCCATCTGCGGCTGGGCGACGCACAGGACGGTCCGCTGTACGGCGAGGGCCCGGCGGCCGAGGGTGCCGACGTTCGCCTGGAACTGGACGCCGAGGCCTGCGTGGCGCTCACCGAGGGCTCGGTGACACTGGCGGACGGCATCCGGGCCGGAACGGTCCGGGCGGGTTTCCGGCACGGAGACCGGGCGGGACTGGCACGGGCCCTGGGCGCGGACGACTGATCTCGCGCACCCGGCACGGGTGCCGCTTGCCCACCCTGCTCCCGGCAAGCTCCGCAGTTCCCCGCGCCCCGAAGGGGCGCGGGCAACTGCTCCCCCAGCCTCCGGCCGGGAGGTGCCCCCACAGCCACAACCGACCCGCAGTCCGCCCGCGCCGGACAGGGGCGCCCCCTGACCGGAACGAACGTTCAGGCCCCGATCGGGTGCCAGACCGTCTTCGTCTCCAGGAAGGCGGTCATCCGCTCAAGGCCCGGCTCGGCCGACCAGTCGTCACCGCCCGGGCGCAGCACCCGCTTCAGGTTCTCCGCGGCGGCGCCCTCCAGCTCGGCGGCCGACTCGGCGTCGGCCCCCGCCAGATCGATCGCGTTCACATCCTGGTGCGCGGCCAGCGGACGGGCGATCTCGACGGTGTCGCCGGACAGCACGTTGACGACGCCGCCGGGCAGGTCCGAGGTCGCCAGCACCTCGGCGAGCGACAGCGCGGGCAGCGGTGCGGTACGCGAGGCGACGACCACGGCCGTGTTACCGGTGACGATCACCGGCGCGAGGACCGACACCAGCCCGAGCAGCGACGCGTTCTGCGGCGCCAGCACCGCCACCACGCCGGTGGGCTCCGGGGTGGAGAGGTTGAAGAACGGGCCCGCGACCGGGTTGCCGCCGCCCACCACCTGGGCCACCTTGTCGGACCAGCCCGCGTACCAGACCCAGCGGTCGATCGCCGCGTCCGTCTGCGCCTGCGCCTTCGCCTTCGACAGCCCCTCGACCGCCGCCACCTCGGCGGCGAACTGCTCGCGGCGGCCCTCCAGCATCTCCGCGATCCGGTACAGGATCTGCCCGCGGTTGTAGGCCGTCGCCCCGGACCAGCCGCCGAACGCCTTGCGGGCCGCGACCACCGCGTCCCGCGCGTCCTTGCGGGAGGCGAGCGGGGCATTGGCCAGCCACTGGCCCTTTGCGTCGGTCACCTCGTACACCCTGCCGCTCTCGCTGCGGGGGAACTTCCCCCCGACGTACAGCTTGTAGGTCTTCAACACGGACAGCCGTGCGCCGCGCGCAACAGAGCCGCTCGTGCTGGACGTACGTGCCTCAGGCGTGCTCAAGGTAAGCCTCCAGACCGTGCCTGCCACCCTCGCGGCCGTAGCCGGACTCCTTGTAGCCGCCGAACGGCGAGGTCGGATCGAACTTGTTGAACGTGTTGGCCCACACGACGCCCGCGCGCAGCTGGTTGGCCAGCTTCAGGATGCGCGAGCCCTTCTCCGTCCAGATCCCGGCGGACAGTCCGTAGGGCGTGTTGTTGGCCTTGGCGACGGCCTCGTCCGGCGTACGGAAGGTGAGCACCGACAGCACCGGGCCGAAGACCTCTTCCCGGGCGATGCGATGCGCCTGGCTGACGCCCGTGAAGACCGTGGGCGCGAACCAGTACCCCTCGCCGGGCAGCTCGCACGGCGGCGACCAGCGCTGGGCACCCTCCGCCTCACCGGCCTCGGCCAGCTCGGTGATCCGGGCCAGCTGCTCGGCGGAGTTGATGGCGCCCACGTCGGTGTTCTTGTCCAGCGGATCGCCGACCCGCAGGGTGCTCAACCGCCGCTTGAGCGCGTCCAGCACCTCCTCCTGCACCGACTCCTGCACCAGCAGCCGGGAGCCCGCGCAGCAGACCTGCCCCTGGTTGAAGAAGATCCCGCCCACGATGCCCTCGACGGCCTGGTCGAGGGGCGCGTCCTCGAACACGATGTTCGCGCCCTTCCCGCCGAGTTCGAGGGTGAGCCGCTTCCGCGTCCCGGCGACGGTCCGCGCGATCTGCTTCCCGACAGCGGTCGACCCCGTGAAGGCCACCTTGTTCACATCCGGGTGACCGACCAGCGCGGCACCGGTCGCGCCGTCCCCCGGCACGATGTTGACGACGCCCTTGGGCAGCCCCGCCTGGCGGCAGATGTCCGCGAAGAACAGCGCGGACAGCGGCGTGGTCTCGGCCGGCTTGAGGACCACCGTGTTGCCGGTGGCCAGCGCCGGAGCGACTTTCCAGGCGAGCATCAGCAGCGGGAAGTTCCACGGGATGACCTGCGCGGCGACCCCCAGCGGACGCGGGTCGGGCCCGCACCCGGCGTACGAGAGCTTGTCGGCCCACCCCGCGTAGTAGAAGAAGTGCGCCGCCACCAGTGGCAGGTCCGCGTCCCGCGTCTCACGGATCGGCTTGCCGTTGTCCAGCGTCTCCAGCACCGCCAGCTCGCGCGACCGCTCCTGGATGATGCGGGCGATACGGAACAGGTACTTCGCCCGCTCGGCACCCGGCAGCGCCGACCAGGGCCCGAACGCGGCCCGGGCCGCGCGCACCGCCGCGTCGACGTCCTCCTGCTCACCGTAGGCGACCTCGGACAGCACCTCTTCGCTGGCGGGCGAGAGTGTCTTGAACACCTTTCCGGCCGCCGCCTCCCGGAACTCGCCGTCGACGAAGAGGCCGTAGGACGGCGCGATGTCGACCACGGCCCGGGATTCGGGAGCAGGCGCGTAAGCGAACAACTTTGCGTTCATGGCTCAGTCCACCGTCACGTAGTCGGGACCGGAGTAGCGCCCGGTCGAAAGCTTCTGGCGCTGCATCAACAGGTCGTTGAGCAGGCTGGAGGCACCGAACCGGAACCAGTCCGGGCTGAGCCAGTCGTCCCCCAGCGTCTCGTTCACCATCACCAGATACTTCACGGCGTCCTTCGCCGTACGGATGCCGCCCGCGGGCTTCACCCCGACCTGCCGGCCGGTCGCCGCCCGGAAGTCGCGCACGGCCTCCAGCATCAGCAGTGTGTTGGGCGGCGTGGCGTTCACGGCCACCTTGCCGGTCGACGTCTTGATGAAGTCGGCCCCCGCGAGCATGGCCAGCCAGGAGGCCCGCCGGATGTTGTCGTAGGTGGCCAGTTCCCCGTTCTCGAAGATCACCTTCAGATGAGCCGTGCCACAGGCGGCCTTCACCTGCTGGATCTCCTCGAAGACCTGCAGATACCGACCGGCCAGAAAGGCCCCCCGGTCGATCACCATGTCGATCTCGTCGGCCCCGGCGGCGACGGCCTCCCGGGTGTCCGCGAGCTTGACCGACATCGAGGCCCGCCCGGAGGGGAACGCGGTGGCCACGGACGCCACATGGACCTCACCCGCGCCCTGCTCGGCCAGCGCCTGCTTGGCGACGGCCGCCATGTCCGGGTACACACAGATGGCGGCGACCCGAGGCGTGGACCGGTCGCCCGGGTCGGGATTCGCGCCCTTCGCGCACAGCGACCGCACCTTGCCCGGCGTATCGGCACCCTCCAGCGTCGTCAGATCGATCATCGAGATCGCCAGATCGAGCGCGTACGCCTTGGCGGTCGTCTTGACGGAACGGGTCCCCAGCGCGGCGGCCCGGGCTTCCAGCCCGACCGCGTCGACACCCGGAAGCCCCTGCAGAAAGCGGCGAAGAGCGGCATCGGAGGTCACGACGTCGGAGAGGGAGCCCCTCCCCGCGTCGCGAGGGGCCGCATCGGTAGGCATGCTCACCAGAGCACCATATCTACGCGCGTAGTAGCTGTCACCCCATGAACCCCCCACCTTCTTGACGCCCCAGCCGGGGTCGGCGCCCCGCGGCGCACGACGACCACCCGCACCACCTTCAC
>NZ_JAGPXJ010000131.1:0-14537 GCF_018070605.1 Streptomyces sp. B15 | reverse complement strand
GTTCGAGGCCTGGTTCGGGCGGCGTACCAGTCCCAGCCGTGGTCCAACCACTGGGGGTCGGCCGCGTCCGGTGTGAAGGTGGTGCCGTCGAAACCGCCGGTCCAGTAGGCGTAGGTGTTGGGCTGCCCGGATGCCTTGCCGTTGGCGCTCACGCCCAGCACCCACTTCGCCGTGCCGTTCTCGGCGGTGATGCGGAACAGGTCGGGGCACTCCAGGACGCCGATCCCCTCCTTGACGAAGCCGCCGACGTACTTCCAGGACTTCAGGTCCTCCGAATGGTAGAAGCCGACCTTGGTGTTCTCGGCCAGGGCCATCACCCATCGGCCGCGTTCCTCGTCGCGGATCACCTTGGGGTCGCGAAAGTCGCGCACGCCCGGGTTGGGCAGGGCCGGGGTGGTGCCGTGATGCGTGAAGGTGCGGCCGCCGTCGGTGGAGTAGTACAGGTACTGGGCCTGGCTGTCGGCGTTCTCGACGGGCTCCATGGTGGCCAGGGCGACGACCGCGCCCGCACCGAACCCGGCGGTGTTGCCGGTGTCCACCACCGCCGATCCGGACCACACATCGCCGTTGGGCGTGGTGTCCTTGGGCACGGCGATGCCCCGGTCGGTGAACTTGACGAGGTCGGTACTGGTGGCCAGCCGCCAGGCGGTTCCGGCCGCGGTGCCGCCGGTGAAGTAGTCCGCGTTGTACAGGTAGTAGTAGTGGTACTCGCCGTCGATCCAAATCGGACGCTGCGGGTCGTTCTTCCACTGGTCGGGGACCGTGAAGTGGTACCGGGCGCGGTAGCCGGCGCGGTCGGTGGTCCCGTTCTTGGGCTTCGCTGCCGCCGATCCGGCGGACAGCAGCGCGGCGGTCGCTCCTGCTGCCGTGCCGGCCAGTAGCACCCTTCTGGAGACTCCGGACATCACACATCGATCCCTTCGTGGGGATGGGCGGTCGTGTGGGGCAGGACTGTAGACCTAACTCGTTAAAGGTCAAGCCGTGCGCGACCCTTGACATCCGCGCCGGGCGGTTCTCATGATCTGGGTCATCAGCTTTCGGCTAACACGAGTTAGGGCCGCCGATGCACCATTTCGAGCGCCGCGCGCTGTTGCGGTACGGCGCCTACGGAGCCGGGGCCGCCGCGCTGGCCGGCACCGCCGCCAGTTGGGACCGGCTCACCGGGGCCGACATCCCCGGCCGGGACGACGGATCCCTCGTCGTCGCCACCCTCGGCTCCGCCTTCGACCAGGCCGCCGTCCGCTTCCTCGGCGAGGGGTTCCGCAAACTCCATCCCGACATCAAGCTGCGTGTGAACGCCGTACAGGCAGTCGACTGGTCCGACTTCTTCGCGAAGATCCTCACCCAGATCGCCGCGGGCACCGCGCCCGACCTGGTCTACGTCGCCACCGAGGGCGTGCAGCTGTTCGCCCAGCGCCTCGGGGTGCCGCTGGATCGCTGGGTCAAACGGGATGCCGCTGAGCTGCGTGAGTACTTCTCCGACGTCCACCCCTCACTGGTGGAGTCGATGATGTACGAAGGCAGCCTCTACCAGTTGCCGGTGGAGTTCAACGCCGCCGACATCTACCTCAACCGGCAGGTGCTGCGCCGGGCCGGCGCGGACTTCCCACCGCCGGACTGGACCCGCGACGACTTCACCGACCTGCTGCGCAGGATGAAGCGGACCAGCGACTCCCACTTCACCCCCTACTTCTGGACCAACCGCCTGTGGGGCGGAGTGGTCCCGTGGCTGTTCGCCAACGGCACCAACCTCCTCGCTGAATCGAAGGCGCCCGGGGGCGACTGGCTGTGGAACGGCTTCTACCCGGCCGGTCGGCGCCAGGGCCGCGGCGGCGGCTTCCGCTGGACCACCCCACAGGTGACCGACGACCGGGTGGAGGAGGCGTACGAGTACCTCGCCTCCCTGATCAGGGACGGGCTGTGCACCCGGCCCGAGGGCGGTAACGGCACCAACCTGGTCGGTGTGTTCTCCACCGGCCGGGTGGGAGTCACTCCGGCGGGCGGCTTCTGGGCCGGCGGCCTGAGCCTGGCCGGGATGAAGTCGACCGGCTACGACGTGCAGTACTTCCCGCGCTGGCGCACCCAGCGCCACCAGTTCGGAGCGGCCGGCTACGCCATGTTGCGCACGTCGAAGCGGCAGGACGAGGCGTGGGAGTTCATCAAGTACGCCGCCCGCAAGGACACTCTGACCCGGCTGTTCCGGGCCAACCAGACCACCCCGGCGCGCCGCTCGATGCTCACCGCGGAGCGCTACCGGGAGAGCGGCCCGAAACACTGGGAGGCCTTCTACGGCACTCTCGACCAGTTCCCCGACACCGGACCGATCCCGGCGCCGCCGCAGGTCGCCGAGGTCGAACAGGTGCTGCTCAAGCACACCGGAACCGCCCTGGCCTCCCCACGTTCGGTGCGCCCCGCGCTGCGCCGGCTCCAGAGCGACCTGGAGAAGACCATGGAGCGTGACGCATGACGAACACTCAGGTCCCGGCCGCACGGCCGGATCGGGCCGCCGATCCCCCAACCGGGGACCGGCCCCGGCCCTCGGCGCGCGAGCGCGGCGCCCGTTTGCTGGCGGCGCTGTTCCTCGCACCCACCATCGTGGGCATCGTGGTCTTCACCGTCGTACCGATCGTCGGCTCGGTGGTGCTCAGCCTCTTCCACTGGAACGTGATCGACTCTCCGCGCTTCGCCGGCACGGCGAACTACCGCGAGGCGTTCACGGACTCCACCGTGCTGGTGTCCTTCGGCAACACCCTGGTGTTCATGGTGCTGGCTGTGGCGTCGCAACTGCTGATCGCGCTGATACTGGCGCTCGCCGTGAACGGGCGGATGCCGGTGTGGCTGCGCTCGGCGTTCCGGTCGGCGTTCTTCTTCCCGCTGGTGCTGTCCGCCGCCTCCATCTCGGTGGTGATGAAGTACCTGTTCAACCAGGACTTCGGAGTCGTGAACTGGCTGCTCGGCCTGGTCGGCATCGCTCCGGTGCCCTGGCTGACCTCGGAGAACGGCGCCATGGCCGCGGTGATTCTCGTCTACGTATGGCAGCAGTTCGGCTTTTCGTTCCTCCTGTTCGTCGGCGGCCTGAACAACATCCCCAAGGAGATGCACGAGGCCGCCTCCCTCGACGGCGCGACCGGCCTGCGCAAGCACCTGCACGTCACATTGCCGCTGCTGTCGCCCACCCTGCTGGTGGCGTCCGTGGTCGGCATCATCAACGCCCTCCAGGTCTTCGAGCAGCCGTACGTACTCACCAACGGCGGCCCCGGTGACTCCACCCGCACCGTCGTGATGGTCATCTACGAGACCGCCTTCGAACAGCTTCGCTTTGGTACGGCGTCCGCAGTGGGTGTGCTGCTGTTCGTGTTGATCATGGCGGTCACCGCCTTCCAGTTCCGGCTCAGCCGGCGTTTCGTCCACTACCAGTGAGCCGGGTGCGAGTCCATGAGCCAAGCATTCCTGACCGCCAGCCGTGTCCGGCGCTCACTCGCGCCGTCGGCACGGGTCGCCGCACTGACCGTGTGCGCACTGCTCACCCTGGGCCCGGTCATCTGGACCGTGTCCACGTCGTTGCGCACCCCCGCCGAGTCCTTCGACCTGCCCCCGAAGATCGTCCCGTCCGACCCGACGGCCGAGGCCTACAGCGGCGTATTCGACCAGATCGACGTATGGCTGCTCGCCCTGAACTCCACGCTGGTGACCGCGCTGATCGCGCTGGGACAGATGATCACCGCGGGACTCGCCGGGTACGCCTTCGCCCGCTTGGACTTCCGCTTCAAGAAGGTCCTGTTCGCCCTGGTGCTGGCGACCATGATGGTGCCGCTCCAGGTCACGATCGTACCGGTCTTCCTGGTGCTGAAGTCGATGAGTCTGACCGACACCCTGCTCGGCCTGATCGTGCCAGCGTTCCCGACCGCGTTCGGGACGTTCCTGATGCGTCAGTACTTCCTCGGCATGCCCAAGGACCTGGGCGAGGCGGCGATGCTCGACGGGGCAGGCCCCTGGCGGGTCTTCCGCTCGGTGTACGCCCCGCTGGCCGCACCAGGCCTCGCGATCGTCGGTGTCCTGGCCTTCAACTACCACTGGAACGAGTTCTTCCGCCCGTTGATCCTCGAGACGTCCAGCCAGAACTACACACTGCCGCTGGGTCTGGTCTCGTTGCAGGGCAACCTCGGCACCGGCTCCATCTCAGTGGTGCTCGCCGGTGTCGTGCTGTCGATGATTCCCGCCGTCGCCGTGTTCGTCGTCGGTCAGCGCCCTCTCCGTGAGGGCATCACCTCCGCAGGAGTCAACCGTTGAGCGTTCCCGCTCCGTCCCACGATCCGAACGCACCGCGCTTCCGGATCCGTCCGCCCGCGAACTGGGTCAACGACCCCAACGGCCCGTTCCGTTGGCGCGGCCGGTACCACCTCTTCTACCAGCACAACCCGGACTCCCCCGTGCACGCCAACGTCCACTGGGGCCATGTCTCCAGCCCCGACCTCGCCCGCTGGCGGCACCACCCCGTGGCCCTCGCGCCGACCCCGGGCGGTCCTGACGAGGGGGGCTGCTGGTCCGGCTGCGTGGTCGACGACCACGGTGTGCCGACCGCTGTCTACACGGGCGTCGACCGCGACCACACCGGCCTGGGCACCATCTGCCTCGCATCGGCCGCGGACCCCGACGACGAGACGTTGACCGAGTGGAAGCCGCTGCCCACGCCAGTGGTGACAGGCCCTCCGGACGGGCTGGATGTGGTGATGTTCCGCGATCCGTTCGTCTTCCGGCACGGCGGCCGACGCTGGGCCCTGGTCGGTGCGGGACACGCCGACGGCACGCCGTCGGTGCTGCTCTACGACTGCGACGATCTGTCGCGCTGGCGATTCGCCGGAGTCCTGATCGACGGCGCCGACCCTGTCGCGGCGGCCGCGTTCGGCGACACGGCGGTCGGCTGGGAATGTCCACAGTTGTGCGAGACATCGGGCGGCGACTGGGTGCTCGTGGTGTCGCTGTGGGACAAGGAGCCCCGCAGTACGGGTTACCTGACAGGACGCCTGGACAGCGTCGCCGACGGCGGTTGGCGTCTCGTGGCCCGTGCCGGGGGCCGTCTCGACCACGGCCGCGACTTCTACGCACCCGCCGTGCTCCAGGAGGCCGGTCGCACTCTGATGTGGGGCTGGTCCTGGGAGGCTCGTGCACAGCCCGAGATCGACCGGGCCGGCTGGGCCGGCGTCCTGACCGCGCCCCGCGTCATCGACGTGGCCCCGGACGGATCCCTGCGGGTCGCCCCGGCCCCCGAGGTCCGGCTCCTGCGGGCCGCCGAGCCCTTCACCACGAGCCCGGGACCGGCACCACTGCCGCAGGCTTACGACCTGACCGTCACCGCCCGCGCTCACACCGCCGTGCGTCTGCTGCGCTCGGCGTCGGGCGCGGAGCTGACCATCGGAGTCGACCCCGTACAGGGCACGGTAACCCTCGACCGCAGTGGCTGGCCTCGCACGGCCCACCTGGACGACGCGGCCGTCGAGGTACGGGTACCAGCGGGGGAGGAACTCACGGTGCGCGTCCTCGTCGACGGATCGCTGTACGAGGTGTTCGTCGGCGACCACGCCATGGTCACCGAGCGCGTGTACCGCCGGCCCGACGACGTGCCGGAACTCCTCGTGACAGGCGACGGAGTGTCCGTCACCGCCTGGGAGCAGGCCCCACCGACTCCCGGTCGATGACGGGACAGGCGATACGCCGCACAGCGGGTCTCGGCACCCGTCCCGCGCCGATGGCGCCCAGCACCAGCCGGACCGCTGCCTCACCCATCGCCCGGTGCGGCAACGCCACCGTGGTGAGGGGCGGGGAGAGGAAGGCCGCCATGTGCTCTTGATCGTCGTACCCGATCACGGACAGGTCGCCGGGGACGGAGAGTCCCAGCCGGGCCGCGGCGTGCAGGGCCCCCGCCGCGACCCTGTCGTTGTAGCAGAAGAGCCCGGTGGGACACCGCCCTGCGGCAGCACCGTCGAGCAGCCGCAGGGCACCCTCGTAGCCACTGGAGATCTCCCCGCCGGTGCGGACGACCCACTCCCTGGGAACCGTGACCCCCTCGGTGCGCAACGCGTCGCGGAATCCTTGCAGACGTTCCACGGAGGCGATGTCCGCCTCGCCACCGACGACGGCGACTCTGCGATGCCCCTGCGCGAGCAGCAGCCGCGCCGCCGCACGGCCGCCCGCGCGTTCGGCGGGGATGACGGCTGACAAGGAGCCGTCCTCGGGCAGGCAGTTGGCGAGGACGGAGTGCGTACGGTGCAGCCCTTCGGGGACACGCACCCGGCGCAGGGACATGGCGGCGTAGATGATGCCGTCGACCCGCCGGTCGAGGAGTTCGGCAACAGCCGCGTCCTCCTTGGCCGGGTCGCCGCCGGAGTCGATGGTCAGCACCAGGTGCTCACTGTCCCAGGCGGTCTCCATCGCACCACGCAGCAAGCGCCCCGCAAACGGAGTGGAGGCGATCTCGTCGGTGACCAGGCCGATCACGGCGGTGCGACGGCTGCGCAGGCCACGGGCCACAGGGTCGGGCCGGTAGCCGAGCTGGGCGGCGGCTTCCCGGATACGCTCCTGGGTGGCGAGGGAGAGGTTGCCCTCGGCCCGGCCGTTGAACACGAAGGAAACGGCCGTGTGCGACACGCCGGCGAGCCTGGCCACGTCCCGGGACGTGGGACGACCCGGCCCTGACCCTGATGTGTGCTTCTCCTCCGAGGCTGCCATGCCTCCCGCCGGCCTCCTCCCGCCGCGTCCGCCGACCAGTGCTCACCCTATCCGCCTGTTGCGGTCCACGGTTGGTCAGGAGTCCGCTGGTTCGGACGCGCCGTGCGCTCGGTCGACGGTGCGGTGGGGTTGCTGGGCGGGAATCCGGCGTACGCACTCGATGAGGTAGTCACCGGTGTCCGGATCGAGGGCGACACCGTGGGTCTCGCTGTGGAAACCGGGGAACCGTCGATCGAAGCCTTCCAGGGCCGTCAGATAGCGCAGCAGCGGACCATCGGGCGTGCCGATGTTCTCGCCGGGCATCAGGACGGGGATGCCCGGCGGGGTGACGGTGACCATGGCGGCGGCGGTTCGGCCGGCCGCGTCGGCAAGTCGCACTCGTTCGGTGCCGCTGCGGATGAGGCGCTCGTAGCAGTGCTGAGGTGGGGTGACGGGCTCGGGAAGTTCCTGGAAGGCGGTGTCGAGCAGTTCGACCAGCCGGGCTTCCCGGAGGTGGTCGTGCATCTCTTGGCACAGCGCGCGCAAGGTCTGGCCGGTGTAGCGCCGGGGGTGGGCCGCGACCAATTCGGGCAGCAGGCGCTCCAGCGGAGCATCCTCGTCGTAGAGCGCCTTGAAGTCCATCAAGGCGTCCATGAGCGTCCCCCACTTGCCCTTGGTGATCCCCATGGAGAACAAGATGAGCGTGGTGTACGTGTCCGTCTTCTCCACCATGATGTTGCGGGTGGCCAGGTAGGCCGTGAGGACGCGGGCGGGGACACCCCAGTCGGCCATGCGCCCGTCGGCGTCGATGCCGGGGCAGGTGAGAGTGACCTTGACGGGGTCGAGCAGGCAGTAGCCGTCGGGGAGCCCGGCGAAACCGTGCCAGTCGGCGTCCGGCTCCAGCTGCCAGCAGGAGGGTTCCCCGTGCAGCAGTTCAACCGGGGCGTCGGCGAAGGGCAGCCGCTCGCCGGAGGCGGGGTCGAC
This sequence comes from Streptomyces sp. B15, assembly GCF_018070605.1. Classification (NCBI taxonomy): domain Bacteria; kingdom Bacillati; phylum Actinomycetota; class Actinomycetes; order Kitasatosporales; family Streptomycetaceae; genus Streptomyces; species Streptomyces sp. B15. Next base: position 6,848 of record NZ_JAGPXJ010000131.1, on the reverse strand, counting down.
CACGGTCTCGGGCTGCCAGACGCCGAAGAACCAGCCGGGCCGGTCACCGGCGGCCGCGATGCGTCGGCCGACGCGTACGACTGTCTGGCGGAAGCGGATGGCCTCGATCACCGACTCGTCGACCAGCCAGCGGCCCTGCGGCCCGTCCATCATCGCGGCGGCCACGTCCAGCGAGGCGATCATCGGGTACAGCGGCGAGGTGGTGCCGTGCATCATGAACGCCTCGTTGAACCGGTCGTGCTCCACCGGTGCACGGGGCGCGGGCTTGACGTGCACCATGGCGCTCTGCGACAGCGCGGCCAGCAGTTTGTGCGTCGACTGGGTGGAGAAGACGGTCGGGCGTTCGGGCCCGGGGAAGGTGTCGGGACCCACCGACATGCCGAAGCGTCCGGCGTAGAGGGGGTGGAAGCCGGCGTAGGCGAACCAGGCCTCGTCGAAGTGCAGCCGCGGGGTGCTGGGCGCGAGGGCCCGGGCGACCTGGAGGGCGTCGTAACACAGCCCGTCATACGTGGAGTTGGTCAGCACCGCGTATTGGGCCTGGGGCGTGCCCGCATTCCGGGCGAGTGGATTGCGGGCGATCCTGGCTGCGATCGCGTCCGCCCGGATCTCCGAAGGTGGCAGAGGGCCCGCCAAGCCGTAACCGTTGCGGGTGGGGACCAGGTAGACCGGCCGGGCACCGGAGAGGACCAGACCGTGCAGCACCGACTTGTGGCAGTTGCGGTCCACCAGCGCGATCTCGTCGCGGGTGACGCTGAAGTGGCCGACCATGCGGTTGCAGGTCGAGTCGCCGTGCAGGACGAAGTAGGTTCGGTCGGCGCCGAAGATTCGTGCGGCGTTGCGCTCCGCCGCACCGACCGGTCCGGTGTGTTCGAACAGCGAGCCGAGTTCCTCGACCGAGATGGACAGGTCACTGCGCAGCAGCCGTTCCCCGAAGTAGTCGTGGAAGGCCCGGCCCACCGGTGACTTGAGGAAGGCGACGCCGCCGGAGTGGGCGGGCGTGTGCCAGGAGTACTCGTGCGCGTCGTCGAACAGGCGCAGCGCTCGGAAGAACGGCGGCAGAAGCTCCTCCTGATAACTGCGGGCGGCGCGGGCGACCCGTCCGGCGATGAAACGCGCCGTGTCCTCCAGGGGCCAGATGTAGCCGACCACGGTCTCCGCCACCCACAGCGGCAGCTGTTCCAGATCCTCACCGGTCATGACCAGGAAGACCGGCAGGCCTTGGAAACGCCGCCCGACCTGGCGCAGCGCTTCGGCGCCACCCGGCTCGTCGGCAACCGCGCCGTCGTGCGGAAGCCCCCAGTCCACCACGGCGGCGGCCAGTCCCGCCTCGGTGCGCAACACCGCCTGCGCGTCCCCGCTCGTCGACGCCCAGCGCACCTCGAAGCCGCGGGTCACCAGGTCCTCGCTGATCCGGTGCAGCTGTTCGGCACCGGCGCTCCTGCCCTCAGGCAGCTCGGATACCGCGAACAGAACTGTTCCCTCTGCCATGCTGCCCCTCCGCGGCTCGCTGGAGACCCGCATATACAGGCCTGGAGAGAGTGAACGGGACCCTCACCGAATACGCCCGCGGCCCACGTCGAAACCACTCGGAGGTGGGAATCGCAGGCCGATGGAGAGAGGCACACGGTGCTCCGCATACACCGGGAAACCGAGCGCCCCGGGGTTGCGAGCGGACGGAGACGACGGGCCAGGGAGCAGCTGACGCCCTGCCGGTCCCGTGCACACGTCGGGCGCAGGGCGGGTGTCGTGGTCGCTGCCGCACTCAGTCTGTTCGAACTGCTCGCCCAGCGCCGGTTCGCCGTCTGACCTCGCCCAGTAAAGATTTCTATGCTGCAGTCCAAACTATTGAGGTACCACTCAAACTGAGTTAGCTTCTCCGGCGTGAGCACCGAATCCGGAACAGCCCAGACCCCGGGCGCACGCCTTCGCCGGCGTCGACGAGCACTGCAACTCACCCTCAGCGACGTTGCCGCCCGTGCGGAGGTCACCGAAGGTCACCTCTCCTCGATCGAACGGGGCCGCTCGAACGCGAGCGTGTCGACCCTTCAGCGGATTTGCTCGGTGCTCCGCCTCAACGTCGGTGACCTCTTCGCACAGGCCGCGTCCCCGACCCAGCCGGTACTGCGCTTCCAGGACGCCAAAGGTGTGGCTTTCGGTGAAGGCGCCTCGAAGATCAAGCTGACACCGGCACACTTCGACCACCTCGAACTCCTCCTCGGCCACTTCGAGCCGAGCGGATCAACAGGCGTCGAGCCCTACACCCACGGCGATTCCGAGGAGGTCCTCCTCGTCATCGCCGGCGACGTCGAGGTCACGATCGACGGCGAGACCCATGCCCTGACGGCCTTCGACTCCGTTCACTACCGCAGCAGCCGGCCGCACCGTGTCGCCGAGAGCACAGGCACCGCCGAGGCCCGTGTCCTGTGGGCGATGTCCCCTCCGACCTACTGACCGTCCCCGCCCGCGTCCCCCGAACACGTCCCCGCCCGAACACGTCCCCACCCAGCACGTCCCCGCCCGAACCGTGCCCGCGCACGCCCCCACCCGCACGTGCGCAGCGACGCGTGGCCCACGGGTACCCACCCCGCCCCCTCGCGCGGCGCACGGCACCCCTCACATCCGAGCGCTGACCACCCCACCTCGTCGCCGACCGCGCCGTCAGCGCGCGGCCCGCTCGGCCGGGCACCGGACTTTCGAAACCGTCGAGGAAACATGCGGAAACATGCAATGACCACATACCGCAATGGCGCGATCTCGCACTGGATGCGGGATTCCATGCCTCCGGACCTGCCCGGGCACAGCTCGGCCGGACACGCCGCGAACACCCCTGCCCACGACGCCCGGTCGCCGGCCCCCTTGCCGACCGAGGAACAGGACCTCGTCATCGTCGGCGGCGGACTCACCGGGCTATGGGCGGCCTACTACGCCTCGCTCGAGCACCCTGACCGGGCGATCACCGTCCTGGAGGCCGAGGAGATCGGTTACGGCGCGAGTGGCCGCAACGGAGGCTGGCTCTCGACCCTGATTCCCGGCAATCGCGCCGTCTACGCCAAGTCCGTCGACGCGGCGGGCGGGCACGGTATCGAGGCCGTCCGCGCCTTTCAGCAGGCCATGTTCACGGCGATCGACGAGACGCTGACCGTGCTCGACACCGAGGGCATCAACGCGCATCAGACGCAGGGCGGGAATCTCAAGATCGCCCAGACACCGGCCGGGATGGAACGCATCCGCGCGACCTACCGGAGTGACCTCACCTACGGCTACTCGACCGACGACGTCCGGCTTCTCGGCGCGGCCGAGGCACGGGCCCGCGTCCATATCGAGGACGCGGTCGGCGGCATCCTCTACGCGCGCACCACAGCTGTCGATCCCGCGCTGCTCACCCGGGGGCTCGCCGAGGCCGTCGCCGCGCGGGGCGTACGGATCTGCGAGGGCACGCGGGTCAGCCACATCGGTGCCGGGTCCGTGATGACCGACCGCGGACCGGTGCGCGGCGCCACGATCCTGTCCTGTCTGGAAGCCTACTCCGGCACCGTCACCGGGGACGCGCCCGGCCTCGGCGCGCGGCAGGTGATACCCGTGAACTCATCGATCATCGTCACCGAGCAATTGCCGGAGAAGACCTGGGCACGCATCGGCTGGCGCGGCCGGGAGTGCCTGAGCGACGCCGCCCACACCTTCGTCTACGCCCAGCGCACCGCCGACGGCCGGATCGCCATCGGCGGGCGCGGCTCGCCCTACGCATACAACTCGGGTACACCCGGCAGCGGCGCGGTCGACAAACGGACCGTGGCGCAGCTGCGAGGAAAGCTCGATGCTCTCTTCCCCGGGTTCGACATGCCCATCGCCCATGCCTGGCGCGGAGTCATCGGCGTCACCCGCGACTGGTGCGCCGGGATCCACTTCGACCCGGACACCCGTATCGGCGTCGCCCGTGGCTACGCCGGGCACGGGGTGACGGCGACCCAACTGGCGGCCCGCACACTCCTCGACCGTGCGGAGGGCCGGACGACCCAGCGCACCACACTGCCTTGGAACGACCACGACTCCGGGCTCTGGGAGCCCGAACCCCTCCGCTGGCTCGGCGTCCACGCGATGTACCGGCTCTTCGAGGTCGCCGACGGCTGGGAGCAGTCCCGCCGTGCCGAGCGGACCTCGCTGATCGCCCGCTTCGGCTCCCGGCTGGCGGGACTCCACGAGTAGCAGGACCCGACCGCGCCTCCGACATCTCCGCCACGAGCCGTCAGCTCACCACTGCGAGGTACCACCATGACATTGACGCCGCCGCGGCTCGCCGCGCCCGCCGAGAACCGCGCCGTGCCTCGCCGCATATGGAGCATGGCGTTCACGGAACTCTGGGAGCGCTTCTCCTTCTACGGCCTGCAGGGAATCCTGTCCTTCTATCTCCTGTACTCCCTCGACAAAGGCGGACTCGACCTCGGACCGGCCGCGTCGTCAGGAATCGTCGGAGCCTACGGCGGCGCCGTCTATCTGGCCCAGTTGGTCGGCGCCTGGGTCGGTGACCGGCTCGTCAGCCCGAAATATGTGGTGCTCTGGGGCGGGATCGTCATCACGTGCGGGCACATCGCCCTGGCGGCCGTGTCCGGGCCGGCGGGTCTCGGCGTCGGCCTCGTACTCATCATCCTCGGTACGGGAGCCCTCAAGACGAACATCACCTCGATCGTCGGGTTCATGCTCGACGGCCACGCCGACGCCAAACGTGACGCCGGGTTCTCCTACTTCTACATGGCGATCAACATCGGAGCCGTCGTCGGTCCGCTGTCCACCGGATTCGCCCAAAGCCAATGGGGGTTCCACTACGGATTCGGCCTCGCCGCGGTGGGCATGTTCGCCGCCCTCGTCCAGTACGGCTTCTCCTTGAAGAGGCTGCCCGAGCGGGCGGGAAAGGTGAACAATCCGCTGCCCGCCAGGCAGCTTCTCGCCCCGGCCGGGTACGCGGTCACCACGCTCGCCGTCATCGCGGTGTGTTCGCTGAGCGGGCTGCTCAGCGCAGGGAACATGTCGAGCATCGTCACGATCGCCGCGCTGGTCGCGGCGGCCGGATACTTCGCCCTCATCCTCTCCTCGGCAAGAGTGACGAGAGACGAGAAGCGGCGGGTGAGCGCCTACCTGCCGCTGTTCCTGCTCTCCGGTGTCTACTTCGGTTTCCTCTTCCAGAAGTTCACGGCGATCTCGATCCTCATCACCGACCGGGTCGACCTGGGGGTCGGGACGTGGACGTTCCCGGTCGCCTGGATCACGGCGGTCAGCCCGCTCTCGGCTGTCTTGATCACGCCGCTCATCGCACGCCTGTGGAGCCGTCTCGGGGAGCGACAGCCCAAGCCGGTGGCGAAGTTCGCAATCGGGCTCATCCAGATCGGCCTCGCGTACTTCTACCTCCTCGTCGTCTCGACCGCGACCGGGAACGCGACGATTCCGCTCCTGCTCATCCTCCTCTTCATGGCGCTCGCCGGGTCGTCCGAGGTCTACGTCGGGCCGATCGGACTGGCGCTCGCGACGAAGATCGGGCCGTCCAGGTTCAAAGCCCAGATGGTCGGGTTGAACTTCCTCACCCTTGCCCTCGGCTCGTCGCTGTCCGGCCTCCTCGGCCAGCTCTTCGCCGCGCTCCCGAGTGCCGCGTACTTCACAATCGTCGCGGTCTCCTCAGTCGTTCTCGGCGGGACACTGCTGCTCGCCCGGAAGCCGCTGAACCAGCGGCTGTACGCGGGGCTTCAGGCGGAATAGCAAGGACGGACTGCTTGCCCCGGGCTCGCTCGGCCGCGAACCCGCCGTACTCGGACCTGTCGAGGACGGCTGCACGCACCCGGGCGGGGCGAGGGGTTGTCGAGCCGGCGGCGTCACGGCGCCTCGGGCAGACCCGGCCCCGCGCATCGTCGGTCCGTCGGCGGCACGGTCCCCTCGACGAGGTACGCGGCCACATTGTCGTCCACGCAGGCGTTGCCCCGGCTGGCGAACACGCCGTGGGAGTAGTCGTTTTCGAGGGTGATCAGGCGGGAGCCGGGCAGGAGCCGACGCAGCTGGCGTGCCCCTTCGGCGGGCGTGACGGGATCGTGTGCGGAGGCCACCAGCAGCACGGGCGGTGCCTCGGGGCTGCCCAGCCGGGTCCGGTGGCCGGGCCGGTGGTGCCAGTAGGCGCAGCTGGAGGCCTCCATGCCGGTCAGTACCGGCTGAGGGTCGATGCGGCGGGTACGGCGGATGTCCGTCACGATCTCCCGGGGCGTGGGTGCGGGGCCGTCGGCGCACTTGACGAGGCGGTTGGCCGCTTCGTAGTTGCGTGAGACCGGGCCGTCGAAGTCGGTCTCGGGGCGGAGTCCGTCAGTGCTGCCGTCGCGCAGGTAGGCGCGCAGGCCGTCGGCGAGGCCCGCCCAGCGTTCGGTGCGGCCGAGGGCGCGGTAGACGGCACGGTCGAACTCGGCCGGACCGAAGCCCTGCGCGGGCTGCTCGGCGAGCCGTTCGCGCACCCGCAGGTAGGCCCGGCGGACCGCCGCCGCGCTGTGCCCCAGGTCGAAGCGGTCCGCGTGGGTGGCGGTCCAGGTGAAGAAGGTGTCGCGCTGGCGCAGCAGCGCCCGGCTCTGCAGGACATCGAAGTCGTACCAGTCCCGGGGGCCGACGACGCTGTCGAGCACCATCCGGCCGGTGCGGTGCGGGAAGCGGGCGATGTAGGCGGCTCCGAGGTAGCTGCCGTAGGAGACGCCGAGGAAGTTGGTCCGGCGCTCACCGAGTGCGGCGCGTATCGCGTCCATGTCCCGTGCGGTCTGCTCGGTCGACAGGTGCGGCAACCGGTCGCGCGCGGCTGCCGCGGAGTCGTCTGCACGGGCCCGGAGTGA